>CAJFNY010000119.1 GCA_904395865.1 uncultured Oscillospiraceae bacterium | reverse complement strand
GCTGACGGCCTCCACCACCAGCTCCGCCAGGGTGAAGCCGTCGTTGCAGTAGACGCTGAACGCGCCGGGGTCGGCCTTCAGCGTCTCACCGGCCAGCTCTTCCAGCAGCGTGTCGGCCGCCGTGGTGTCCGGGTCGTTCAGCAGGAAGGCGTTGGCCGTGGTGGAGCCGGGCAGGCCGGAGGAATGGTTCAGCAGCATCCGTACGGTGATGTCCGTATACCGCTCGTCGGCCATGGTGAAGTCGGGCAGGTACGTCGTCACCGGGGCGTCCAGGCGCAGCCTGCCCTCTTCCGCCAGGTTGAGCACGGCCGCGGCCGTGTACGTCTTGCTGACGGAGCCGATGCCGTAGAGCATGTCGTCGGTGAGCAGCCGGTTCTCGGAGCGGGAGTAGTCCCCGGCGTGGCCGGTGAGGACGATCTCGCCATCCTGCCAGACGGCGTACTGCAGGCTCTGGGCGGCGCCGACGGTCAGGGCTGCCTGGGCGGCCGCCTGGGCCGTCTCCTCCAGAGTGGCCGGGGCCTCTGCCGCGGCCGCCGGCGCCAGGCACGCGGTCAGGGCCAGCGCCGCGGCCAGGAGCCGCCATGCGATTCGTTTCATTTCGGTTTCCTCCTTTTGGGGATTGGAGCGTGCCGCACCGCTGCGGGCGGACGGCTGCCCCATTGCCCAGAATAGCACAGCTTCCGGCGGTTGTATAGTAAAAAAGTCCTCAAGATTTGGGTGGATCCGGCAGGGAAGGGCGCGAAGAAGAAAATACGGCGCCGCCCGGGCAAATCGGGCGGCGCCGGCCGTTTATTCGGTTTCCAGAAGCCTCCGCAGCAGCGCCGCGTCGGCGTGCTCGTACAGGACGCCGTCCCAGCGGAGGTTGGGGCCGTGGGCGCAGTGCTTCATGCAGCCGGTGATCCGGAAGGTGAAGCGGCCGTCGGCGCTGACGCCGCCGGGGCGGCCGCCGTACTGCTCCTCCACCAGCGCCCGCAGGGACGCGGCGCAGCGCGGCCCGCCGCACAGCTCCAGCCGGTGGGGCGCCAGAGCCGCCGCCAGGGACGGGTACCGGCGGAGCACCGCCTGCAAAAACGTGACCTTCACGCCGTACGCCGCGGCGATCTCCGCCAGGTCCGCCGGCGTCACGGCGCCGGACTCGGCCAGCACCTCCCGCAGCAGCGCCACCAGGGCGGACTGGTCGCCGGGGGCGCCCTGGCGGCGGTGGTATTCGATGGACTCCTGCAGGCTCCAGGCCATGGGAATCGCTCCCTTCTGAATCAGAATTACGCCGGAGGCGCCGCCCGCTGCCAGTGGCCGGTGCCGGGAACCGGCGTCACGGCGGCGCGATGGCCGTCCAGCAGCTCCACCAGGGCGTAGACGTCCACCCAGCACTCCGGCCCCGGCCAGTCGGGGTACAGCTGCAGGCCCAGGTGCAGGTGCGGAACGGTCAGGTTCTCGGTGTTTTCCACGTCGGAGTACCCGGTGCGGCCCACGTAGCCCAGCACGTCCCCGGCGGCCACGCGGCTGCCGGCGGCCAGGCCCGGGGCGTACGGGCAGTCCCGCCGCAGGTGGGCATAATAGTAGTAGCGCAGCCCGTCGTCGCTGCGGACGCCCACGCGCCAACCGCCGTACCGGTTCCAGCCCAGGGCCGTGACGGTGCCGCCTTCGATGGCGATCACCGGCGTCCCCTCGTCGGCCAGCAGGTCGTTGCCCAGGTGCAGCCGGTCGAAGCCGTACGTCCGCCGGTCGCCGAAGTCGGCGTAGTGGGTGTAGTCCCAGCCGGCGGCGATGGGCGAGTACGCCGTCAGCGCGCCGTCCTCCGCCAGCCCGCCCAGCACCGCGCCGTAAAAGGCGCGGAAACGGCCGTACGCCGCGTAGTCGTCCCCCAGCAGCTGCCGGGGGCCCATGCCGCCGGTCATGGCCAGGGCCGCGGCGTCCACGGCCGAGGCCGGGAATTCCCCGCCGCCCTGCGCCGCCGCGGCGGCGGCCAGCAGGTCGATCCAGCCGACGGGCCGCAGCCCGCGGCGGGAGGCCGCGTCCAGTGCCAGGGCCCGGGCCAGCACGGCCTCTGACACGTCGAACACCGGCTCCGGCACCGCGGCCGCCGCCGGCACCGCCAGCGCCAGGGCCAGCAGGCAGCAGATCAGCTTCCTTCTCACAGAACCACCTCCGACGGTAGTCTGTGGAGAAACGGGCCGCTTATCAGCTTGTCAAAAAAGTCTCTCACGAGAATTTTTTGACAGTTTCTGATACCGGCGGCACCTCCTCCGCCGACCGGGCGGCCCGCAGGACCTCCAGGAAGCGGGCGGCGGCGGGGGAGAAGAGCTGGTTCTTTTTCCAGGCCAGGACGCTGCCGGTGGCCAGCTCCGGGGCCAGCGGGACGAACCGCAGCCCGTCGCCGGCCACGCCGTCCAGTTGGAACGTCAGGGCCGCACCCACGCCGCGGCGAACCATGTCAGCCGCGTTGAGGATCAGATTGAACGTGGCGGCCACCTCGATGCGCTCCCAGGCGTCGCCGAACCAGCTGGCCAGCTCGCCGCGGACCGGGTCGCGGCTGCTCATCAGCAGCGGCACGCCGGCCAGGTCCCGGGGCGTCACGGCCGGCAGGGCCGCCAGCGGGTCGTCTGCCCGGACCAGCAGGGCCCAGCGGTCCTTCCGGGGCATCCGCAGGAACTCGTACCGCCCCAGGCCCACCGGCTCCATCAGCAGGCCCAGGTCCAGCAGGCCGCGCTCCAGCCGCTCCTGGATGTCATCCGCGGCGGCGCTGTAGATCCGGAAGTGCACCTGGGGGTACTGGGCCCGGAAGGCCGCCATCTGCCGGGACAGGAACGCCATGCTCCGGGACTCGCCGCAGCCCACGGCCACCTCGCCGGTCAGCTGCTCCTTCTCCAGCCGCAGGTCGCGGACGGTCTTGTCGGCCAGGTCGAGGATGGTCTGGGCCCGGCGGCGCAGCAGCTGCCCCTCGTCGGTGAGGACGATGCGGTACCTGCTGCGGCGGAAGAGCTGCACGCCCAGCTCCGCCTCCAGCTGCATCAGCTGGCGCGACAGGGTCGGCTGCGTCAGATGCAGCAGCGCCGCCGCCCGGGTGATGTTCTCCTCCCGGGCGACCACGAGAAAGTACTTCAGCACCCGCAGCTCCATGGGGCCTCACCTCCGGTTTCAGTGTACCATAAACGGCATGGCTGCACAAGAAAAAATGCCTGTTCCGCATGGCTCAGCGGGCGAAACAGGCATTGGACGACGCCGCCGGCCGGTGGTATGCTGAAAGGCAAGGGCGTCAGTTCCGGATGCGGAACGTCCGGGGCGCCAGCCGGTACACCAGCACGCAGGCTGCCGCGCAGTACAGCGCGCAGAACGCCAGGCACAGCCCGCCGAACACCAGCGTGTCCATCCGTAGATTCATCAGCAGCACACACACGAAGTACGTGGCCGACGTGACCAGCCTGTACGTTCCGCCCCTGAGCTCCGTGGCCGCGTTGTACGGCTGCAGCAGGTAGTACAGGGCCAGGTAGTGGATGGAGAAGAACACGCTGATGGCCATGGGCGTCACCAGCAGCACCGCGTACTCCGCCGGCCGCTCCGTGCCGCCGCCGGCCGCCAGCAGCGCCGCCAGCGCGACGCCCAGCACGGCCGCCGGAGCCAGGTTCACCCGGACGATCGATCCCAGCCGCAGGGTGAACAGGCGCAGCAGCGCCCGGGGTTCCTTGCAGAACGGGTACGTCAGCAGGCTGCAGTCACAGTGGAAGAACAGCGCCTGGGTGAAGCCTGTGCCGCGGTTCAGGAAGTAGAGGAGGAACACGAAGTACGGCAGCGCCTGCCTGGGAATGCTCCCCAGCGCCTCTGCGGCGTCGGCGGACAGCAGCGCGGCGGCGACGAAGCCGGCTCCCAGAATGGCCAGCACGGCCGCCTGCCGCAGGGTGGCCCGCCAGAGGATCCGCCGGTGGCGGCGGATGAACAGCTCGTGCAGATACGCGAAGCCGCTGCGGCGGCTGGTGATGGCCGGATTCAGGTCGATGCGCTGCCGGGCCCGCTGCCGGGCCGCCTCCGTGGCCGGCTGGCCCACGTGGATGGCGTCGAACAGCATCTGCTGGCACAGGGGCCGGTACAGCCGGAACGTGACGATGGGCCGCACGGCAGCCAGCCCCAGCACCAGCGCGGCGGCCAGGAAGCCGCCGGTCGCGGCCGGGGGCAGCACGAAGCCCAGGGCCGGCAGCACGTAGGCCAGCGCCAGCAGCGCCGCGCCGCCCAGCAGCACCGGCACCACCAGCTTGTTCTCGTCGGGGTTCTTCCCGTGCCGGGCGAAGTCCCGCAGGTTGGACGCGGCCACCAGGGCCTTGGCCCCGGCCGGAGCCACCGCCGCCAGCAGGCACAGCGGCCACGGCACGCCGGACCGCAGCCCCAGGTACAGCCACAGCGGGATGGAGCCGATGACGAGCCGCGCCATTTTATACCCGTACTCCGCCAGGCAGTACTGCCGGGCGTCCATGCGCAGCAGGAAGATGGCGTAGTACGTGTTCCGCTTCGGGTCGAACAGGTACGTGTTGGCCGCCGCACCGATGACCGTCAGGAACGTGTAGACGTGGAGCACGGCAGTCCAGTCCCCCGGGGCGATCAGCTCCGCCGCGGCAAAGACCATCAGCCACAGGTACAGCCCCTTCCACAGGAACAGCGTCACCAGCTCCCACAGCCCCGTGATGGCGGCTGCCAGCCGCCGCGGCCCGCGGCTGCCGTACAGCTCCGGCGGCAGCAGCCGGCCCAGGAACGGCAGCTGGCGCAGCCGGTACAGCAGGGCGTTGATGCGGTACGCGTTCCGCAGCTCGAAGGCGATGCGCAGCGTCCTAGTCATGGCCGTCCTCCCGCAGGGCCTCCAGGATCCGGGCGCGGAAGGCGCCGTCGTCCAGGTGCTCCCGGGGCACCGGCTCCAGCACGCCGCCGTGGAGCAGGACGATCTCGTCGCACAGGTCCAGGGCCAGGTCGAGAATGTGGGTGGAGAAGATCGTGACGCGGCCGGCCTTCGCCTGCCGGAGCAGCTTCTTCATCTCCTCGGCCACCACCACGTCCAGGGACGTCAGCGGTTCGTCCAGAAGGAGCAGCGGCGGCTGGACGATCAGATACACCAGCATCTGCAGCTTGTTCTTCATGCCGTGGGAGAAGTCCTTCATGAGCTTGCCCCGGTCCTCCGGCGCGATCTGCACCCAGTCGAGATACTCGTCGGGCGTGCGCGGGTCGGCCAGGGCGCCGCCGTTGATGTCCAGGAAGAACTTCAGGAACTCCCGGGCCGTCAGGAACTCCGGCACCGTCGGCACCGACAGCACGTATCCGATGTCCGCCGGCACGGCCTCCCGCCGGGCGCCGTTTTCGGCGAACCAGAAGGCGCCGCCGTCGGCGTCCAGGTCGCGGTTGATGCAGTTGAACAGCGTCGTCTTGCCGGCGCCGTTGCGGCCCAGCAGGCCGTAGATCTTCCCGGCGGAGAACGTGAACGACACGTCCTGCAGGACCTCCTGCCGGTCGAATTTCTTCCGCAGGTGCTCAATGACGAATTCCATGGGGTAATCCTCCCTTCCGCCCTCAGGCGGGATGGAGACAGCATACCATTCCATACCGCGGCCCGTCAAGGCCGCGGCGAAAGCTTGATACCATCTGAACGAAGGAGTGATCCGTATGAATCGAACGGAAACGGCCCGGGAGACCCGGGCGGCCCTGGGGCTGGCGGCCACGGAGCCGGAGGCGCAGTTCCCGGAATTTGCGCAGGTGAAGGAGCGCTTCGTGTACGGCGAGATCTTCCGCCATGGCGCCCTGGACGAGCGGCGGCGCCTGCTGGTGACGGCGGCCGTGCTGGCCACCGTGGAGGGCGGCGATCTGGAGGCCGTCCTGGCGGCGGCCCTGCGCCGCGGCGTGGAGCCGGCGGCGCTGCAGGAGGTGTTCCACCAGGCCGCGCCGTACATCGGCATCCCCCGGGCCGAGAAGGGGCTGGCCGCCTTCGCCCGGGCCTGCGCCGCGGAGAGCGTGGCCCTGCCGCTGGAGACCCTGGGGACCGTCACCGAGGAGACGCGCCTGGCCGACGGCATCGCCGTCCAGAAGGCCATCTTCGGCGATTCCATCGACGCCATGCGCGCCGGCGCCCCCGACGACCAGAAGGCCCTGCAGGACTACCTGTCCGCCTGGTGCTTCGGTGACACGTACACCCGCGGCGGCATGGACCTGCAGACCCGGGAGCTGCTGACGCTGGTGTGCATCCTGGCCCTGGGCGGCTGCGATCCCCAGGTCCGGGCCCACGTGGGCGGCAATCTGGCCGTAGGCAACGGGCGGGAGACGCTGATTGCGGCCATCTGCCAGTGCCTGCCGTACATCGGCTTCCCCCGGACGCTCAACGCCCTGGCGGCCGTCAACGAGCTGACGAAGTGAACATGTGCGGCGGCCGTTCCGGCCGCCGCATCAGCTTGTCAAAAAAGTCTCTTGCGAGATTTTTTGACAAGCTGTGCCCGAATTTGCAACTTCAAAAAGTTGCAAATTCGGGTTTGATTGAACGCGAAAGGGGACCCTGACGGTCCAGCCTCCGCGCCAAGCGCCGCCCGCGCTGCGGGCGGTTGCGCTCCGGCACGCTCTGCGGAGCAGCCTTTCACACGTTCCCTCCCTCCGAATCCTTCCGTCAGTGCGGTTTTTCGACAGTCTCGTGCGGCGGCCGCCCTTGCGCCGGCCGGGAAAAGCGGGTATACTGTCAGGGAACAGGAGGGATGGCCATGCCGCTGCATCTGATTCAGGGCGACATCACCGGCGTCCGGGTGGACGCCATCGTCAACGCCGCCAACTCCACGCTGCTGGGCGGCGGTGGAGTGGACGGCTGCATCCACCGGGCCGCCGGCCCGGAGCTGCTGGCCGAGTGCCGCACCCTGGGCGGCTGCGAGACCGGCAGCGCCAAGGTCACGCGGGGGTACAACCTGCCCTGCAAATACGTGATCCACGCCGTGGGGCCCGTCTGGCTGGGCGGCATCCGCGGGGAGCGGAAGCAGCTGACGTCGTGCTACACCACGGCCCTGGAGCTGGCCGTGGAGCGGGGGTGCCGCACCGTGGCGTTCCCGCTGATCTCCGCCGGCACCTTCGGCTACCCCCGGGACCGGGCCATCCGCGTGGCCGGCGAGGCCATCACCGGCTTCCTGGAGGACCACGACCTGGACGTCTGGCTGGTCCTCTACGGCGACAGCGCCTACCGCGCCGCCTGCCGGATCCTGCCCGGGGCCGACCGCCGGTACCCGCAGGAGACGGCGCCGTGATCCGGCCGGAGGACCGGCGCTTCCAGGCCGCGGCCATCGAGCTGGCCCGGCAGGCCGCCGCCCACGGCAACGAGCCGTTCGGCGCCGTGCTGGTGCGCCGCGGGGAGATCGTCTGCACGTGTGAGAATCAGATCTACACCGCCCACGACCCCACCTTCCACGCCGAGGCCGGCCTGCTGCGCCGGTACTTCGCCGGGGGCGGCTGCACGGACCTGCGGGACTGCACGCTGTACGCCAGCTGCGAGCCGTGCTTCATGTGCTGCGGCGCCCTGGTCTGGGCGAAGCTGGGCCGGCTGGTCTACGGCGCGTCGGACCGGGACCTGGGCGCCCTGCTGGGCGAGCCCGGCAGCGACTGCGCGGAGCTGGTGTTCTCCCGCTCGCCCCACCGGCCGGAGGTCGTGGGCGGCGTCCTGCGGGAGGAGAGCCTGGCCGTCCTGGCCGACTACTTCCGCAGCCACGGGAAGGGGTGAGCCGGTGCGCATTCTCGTGGACGCCGACGCCTGCCCGGTGGTGGACGAGACCGTGGCCCTGGCCCGGGCCTTCGGCGTGCCGTGCCTGCTGCTGTGCGACACGGCCCACGTGCTCCGGCGGGACGGCGCCGAAACCGTCACCGTCTCCCAGGGGGCCGACAGCGTCGACCTGGCCCTGGTCAACCGGCTGCGGCCGGGGGACGTGGCCGTGACCCAGGACTTCGGCCTGGCGGCCCTCTGCCTGGCCCGGGGCGCCCGGGTCCTGCGGCAGGACGGCCTGGAGTACACGAACGACAACATCGACGGCCTGCTGCTCCTGCGGCAACAGGCTGCCCGCATCCGCCGGGGCGGCGGCCGCCTGAAGGGCCCGCGCCGGCGGCGGCCGGAGGAGGACGCGGCCTTCGCCGCGGCCCTGCGGCGCATTCTCACGGAGGAAACGCAGAAAGGAGTCATCTGACAATGGGTGTTCTGGAGCGGCTGGAGCCGCAGAAGGTGTTTTCGTATTTTGAGGCCATCTCGGCCATTCCCCACGGCTCGGGCAACACGGCGGCCCTGGCCGCCTGGTGCATGGATTTCGGCGCGGCCCGGGGCCTGGAGCGGCACCTGGACGCCGGCGGCAACGTGATCCTCATCAAGCCGGCCACGCCGGGCTACGAGGCGGCGCCGCCGGTGATTCTCCAGGGCCATCTGGACATGGTCTGCGAGAAGGAGGCCGGCTGCACCAAAGACATGGCCCGGGAGGGCCTGGAGCTGGCCGTGGACGGCGACGACGTCCTGGCCGTGGGTACCACCCTGGGCGGCGACGACGGCATCGCCGTGGCCATGATCCTGGCCGCTCTGGACGACGATACGCTGGCCCATCCGCGACTGGAGGCCGTCCTGACGGCCGACGAGGAGATCGGCATGCTGGGCGCCGCGGCGCTGGACGCCGCACCGCTGCAGGGCCGGACGCTGATCAACCTGGACTCGGAGGACGAGGGCATCTTCACCGTCAGCTGCGCCGGCGGCTGTACGGCGGCGAGTACGCTGCCGGTCAGCCGGGCGCCCTTCGCCGGAGCGGCGCTGCGGCTGTCCGTGGCCGGGCTGCAGGGCGGCCACTCGGGCGTCGAGATCCACAAGGGCCTGGCCAACGCCAACGTTGTGCTGGGGCGGGCCCTGCGGGCTGCTGCGGCCGCCGCGCCGCTGCGCCTCGTCTCCGCCGACGGCGGACAGAAGGACAACGCCATCCCCGTGTCGGCGGAGGCCGTGGTGGTCACGGCCGACGCCGCGGCGGTGAAGGCTGCCGTGGCCGCCCTGGCCGCGGAGCTGGCGGCTGAGTACCGGGCGACGGATCCGGGCCTGCGGCTGGAGGCCGCGCCGGCGGAGAACGCCGGGCTGCCCATGGACGGGGATTCCACCGGCCGCTGCCTCTGCCTGCTGGCGTGCGCGCCCGGCGGCGTCCAAGCCATGAGCGCCGACATTCCCGGCCTCGTCCAGACCTCGCTGAACCTGGGCATCCTGCGGACGGCGGAGGACGGCATGACCGCCTCCTTCTGCGTCCGCAGCGCGCTGGACTCCCAGAAGCGGATGGTCTGCGACCGGCTGGCCTGCCTGACGGCGCAGCTGGGCGGCGCCCTGGAGCTCCGCGGCGACTATCCCGGCTGGGCCTACCGGCCCGACTCCCCACTGCGGGAGCGGATGGTGGCCGTATTCCGGGAGCAGTACGGCCGGGAGCCGGTCATTGAGGCGATCCACGCCGGCGTGGAGTGCGGCCTGCTGGCCGGGAAGCTGCCGGGGCTGGACTGCGTCTCCATCGGCCCGGCCCTGCGGGAGATCCACACGCCGCGGGAGCGGATGTCCATCTCGTCGGTGCAGCGGGTGTGGCGCTTCCTGGTGGAAGTGCTGCGCCGCAGCCGCTGAGGCGCGCCATGGGGGAGCTGCTGGAGTTCCGCCTGCCGGAGCCGGACTGGGACGATCCGGACGATATGCGCCGGACCCTGGAGCGGGTGCAGGCGCTGCTGGCCCGGCTGGACGAGGCCGAGCCGGAGGACATGGACAGCGAGGCGTACGACGCCTGGGCAGACCGCCACGAGCGGCTGGAGGACCTGGCCGATGACCTGCTGGACGCCCTGGAGCCGTAAGCCGTGCAGACCGTGGCGGAGGCGCTGGAGCGGCTGCAGCGTTCGCCGTTCCGGGCGCGGTTTCACCTGGGGCCGGCGGAGCGGGCGTACGCCGAGGCCCGGGGCATGGCGGTGCTGGAGTCCCACGCCCGGGACTTCGTCCGCACGCGCCTGGCGCCGGCCCATCCGAAGAACGACGGCCGCCAGACGCCCATGCGGGGCCACCCGGTGTTCGTGGCGCAGCACGCCTGCGCCTGCTGCTGCCGCGGCTGCCTCTGGAAATGGTACCGGGTCCGCCCCGGCGTCCCGCTGACGGAGGACCAGCAGGCGCGGATCGTCCGCCTGCTGCTGGCCTGGATCGCCCGGGAGCTGGGGGCGGAGGAGCGGCAGCCGTGACTGCCATGTGCGGCCGCTTCGATGGAAAACCCCTTGGAACAGCGATCGTCTGCCCCGGCGGGTCAAACCCGCCGGGGCATTTTGCGGCTTGACATTGGTACGAAACCGTACTATAATGGGCCGGCGTGCACAGTTCGAAATCGTACGGTTGTCCGTGAGGTGAGGATATGGAGATTACGAAGGGCGTACGCAGGCTGACCGAGGCCACAAACCGGATGGACGGCGCGTATTATGTGTGGGCCCGGCGGCGGGGGATCAACGAGAACCGGCTGGCGATCCTCTACGCCCTGGACGGCGGGACCGCCGTGAATCAGAAGCAGATCAGCGACGAGTGGCTGATCCCCAAGACGACGGTCAACACCGTCATCCGGGAGCTGGAACGGGAGGGAATCGTGGCCCTGACGGCCCGCGGGCGCGAAAAGCTGGTGGCCCTGACCGAGTCCGGCCGTGCGTACACCGAGGCGCTGCTGGCCCCCATGAAGGCGGCGGAAGTCCGTGCGCTGCAGCAGACGCTGGAGCGATATTCGCCGGAGTTCCTGGATGCCTATGACTGCTTCTCCGGCCTGCTGTGCCGCGAGCTTCAGAGAGATTCCGAGGAGGATGTATGAATCCGAGAGCCCTGTTTCTTCAGACTTCGCCGCGGAAGCTGTTCTTCCGGGCGGCGATTCCCGGCGCCATCGGCATGCTGGCTTCGGCGCTGTATCAGCTGCTGGACGGCATCTTCGTGGGCCAGTTCCTGGGGGAGACGGCCTTTGCGGCGCTGAATCTGGCCATGCCGCTGGTCATCATCAACTTTTCCATCGCCGACCTGGTGGGCGTGGGATCGGCGGTGCCCATCTCCATCGCCCTGGGGCGCAGGCGGGATGACGAGGCCAACAACACGTTCACCTGCGCCTGCCTGCTGATCTTCGCGGCCGGCGTCGTCCTGGGCGGGGTGCTGTACGCCCTGGCGCCGCTGCTGATCGGCCTCATGGGCGCCGAAGGGACGTTTGCGGCGCTGGCGGTGCAGTATCTGCGGGTGTACGCCCTGTGCGCGCCGGTGACGACGATCGTCTTTGCGGTGGACAATTTCCTGCGCATTTGCGGCAAGATCCGCATGAGCATGGCGCTGAATGTGTTCATGGCGGTGTTCAGCGGCGTGCTGGAGTTCGTGTTCCTGTACGTGCTGCGCTTCGGCATCTGGGGCGCGGCGCTGGCCACGTGCACCGGCATGTTCGCAACGGCGGCCATCGCCTTCTGGCCCTTCCTCCGGGGCCGGCTGCAGCTGCGCTTCTGCCGGCCCCGGCTGAACGGCGCCATGCTGCGTCAGATCGTCTCCTGCGGCGCGCCCAACTTCCTGAACAACATCGCCGGGCGGCTGACGTCCATCCTGATGAATACGGTGCTCGTGCGCCTGAGCGGTGAGCAGGCCGTGTCGGTCTACGGCATCCTCATGTACGCCGAGGGCCTGATCCAGCCGCTGCTGTACGGCATGTGTGACTCGCTGCAGCCGGCCGTGGGCTACAACTGGGGCGCCGGGCTGCGCAGCCGCGTCCGGGCCATTGAGCGGTGCTGCTTCACGGCAGCGCTGGTCGTCTCCCTGGCGGCGGCGGTCGGCATCTATGCGTTCCCGGAGGGAATCACGGCCCTGTTCATGCCGGAGGCCGACGAGGCGTTCCTGGCCATGTCGGTGGGGGCGCTGCAGCTGTTCTCCCTGACGTATCTGACCAGGTGGTTCTCCTTCGCGGCGCAGAGCTACCTGCTGGCCATCGAAAAGGCCCGGCCGGCGACGCTGATCTCCGTGTCGACGGCGCTGGTATTCCCGGTGCTGCTGGTGGCGGCCCTGTGGCCCCTGGGGCTGACGGGGTTGTGGCTGAACTTTGCCGGAAGCTCGCTGCTGGCCGGCCTTCTGGCAGGTGCGCTGATGCTGTGCTGCCGGAAGGAGCTGAATCAGCCGGACGCGACGTGATCTGAAAACGCCGAAATGAGACGCGCGGCGCGGAGCCATGCTCCGTGCCGCGCGTTTCTGCAGGCGCACGGGGACGGCGGGCGCCGTACGGTCGTGCTGTAGGCGGGCGCCGTACGGTCGTGCGGACTTGCGGCCCGGCGCGCAACGTGGTATCATATTCCCAATACGCACCCGGAAGGGTGAGAGGAGAATGCAATTTGACCGAACTGGAAAAGTGCGCCGCAGGCCTGCTGTACGACACCACCGACCCGGACCGTGCGGCGGCCCATCTGCGCTGCGCCGACCTGTGCTGGGAGTACAACCGGATGCAGCCGTCTGACCTGGCGGGGCGGGAGGCGCTGCTGCGGCAGATTTTCGGCCGCCTGGGGAAGGATCCGTACGTGGAGCCGACGCTGTTTTGCGGATTCGGTACGAACATTGAAGCGGGCGATCACTTTTTCGTCAACAATGACTGCGTGTTCGTGGATCCGGGCCGGATCACGTTCGGGGACAATGTGTTCATCGCGCCCCAGTGCGGCTTCTACACGGCGCTCCATCCGCTGGACGCGGAGCAGCGGCGGCAGAAGCTGGAGGCGGCGTACCCCATCACCGTGGGCGACGACGTCTGGTTCGGCGGCCATGTGGTGGTGCTGCCCGGCGTGACCATCGGCAGCGGCACGGTGGTGGGCGCCGGCAGCGTCGTCACCCGGGACCTGCCCGGCGGCGTCCTGGCGCTGGGAAATCCGTGCCGCGTCCTGCGGCCCATCACTGCCGCAGACCGGGAGCGGTACCGGACGCCGGAGTACCCGCACCGGTGACCGGCTGGTACACGGTAGAGCCGCTGGCTGCCGATACCTGGGTCATCAGCGAGTATCGCCACTGGGAGGAGCCCCACTGCTATCTGCTTCGCGGCCGGGATGCGGCGGCCCTGATCGACACCGGCCTGGGCGTCGCGCCGCTGCTGCCGGAGGTGCGGGCACTGATCGGGCCGCTGCCGGTGACGGTCCTGACGACCCACGTCCACTGGGACCACATCGGCGGGCACGGGGCCTTCTCGGACCTGGCCGTCCATGAGAAGGAGGCACCGTGGCTCCGCCGGTTTCCGCTGCCGCCGGAGGCCGTCCGTGCGGCGCTGACGGCGCAGCCGTGCACCTTCCCGGCAGGTTTTTCAGCGGAGCAGTACCGCGTATTCCAGGGGGAGCCCAGGCGGTTGCTGCGGGACGGCCAGGTGCTGGACATCGGCGGTCGGCGGCTGACGGTGCTCCACACACCGGGCCATTCGCCGGGCCATTGCTGCTTCCTGGAGGCGGAGCGGGGCTGGCTCTTTGCCGGCGATCTGCTGTATGCCGGCAGCCTGGACGCCTTCTATCCGACGACGGATCCGGTGCAGTACCGGCAGTCCGTCCGCCGGGTGCAGAAACTGGGGCCCGTCCGGCTGCTGCCGGGGCACCACCGTCTCGATCTGCCCGCGAACCTGGCGTCCCGCGCCGCCGCTGCCTTCGATGGCCTGGCCGCTGCCGGGGTGCTGCACCACGGAGCCGGCCGGTTCGATTTCGGCCTCTTTCAGATTCACCTGTGAATCCGGCTCCGGAGTGGGGGTTGCGCCGCAGAAAAATGTAGGTTTGTCAAACATATTGGACGGCGAGCTGGGAAGGAGAGCAGTAGTTTAAGGGCCTCATAGGGAAGTTGTTGGAGCGGCGG
>CAJFNY010000118.1 GCA_904395865.1 uncultured Oscillospiraceae bacterium | reverse complement strand
CGGCACGGTCTATAAGGGAGAGCGGGAGAAGTACTGGTATCTCTCCTGCACCCACCAGCGGCAGGACATTGCCGAGCCCTGCACCGGCGTTCGGGTGCGGTACGCCGACCTGCTGGAGGTGGTGCGGCAGGATCTGAACCACCTGCTGTCCATGACGGACGACCAGATGGAACAGATGGTGAAAGAAGCCCTCAAGCGCTTTGGCAGCGAGGAAGTCCTCAAGGCAAGGAAACTCCAGCGGGAGCAGGCGGAGGCCCGGCTGCTGACCATCGACAAGATGGTGGGCAAGCTCTATCTGGACAACGCCGAGGGCCATCTGGACGACGACCGGCTCCGGCGGCTGGTGGCCGACTTGGAAAAGGAGTCCGCCGGGCTGAAGGCGGCGCTGGCCCAGCTGCGCGTGGTCAGCCCCGCCCACGAGGTAGAAGAAAACCATCGCCGCTTTTTTGCCCTGGCCAGGGAGTACACCCAGATCCCAGAACTGAATCGGGACATTCTGCTGACCTTTGTGGAGAAGATCGAGGTGGGCCCCAAGGAGTATCCCGACGGCACCGTGAAGGCCACCCACCGCAACCAGCCCTACCGGCAGAGCATCCGCATCTTCTACAAGTTCATCGGAGAGATGCAGGAGGACGCAATTCGGGCTCTGCCCGTTGATGTCTCCATCTTAAAACAGAGCGAAAATTTGGACAATGCGCCAAATTCGGCATGACGATTTTGTCGAACAGTTACAAGGAATTTGGTCCCACACCCCTTTGAGATGGAGAAGGAACACCAAGGGAGGTTGGCGTCAACCTGAAGCAGGGCTACAACGGCAACCTGACCTCCCGCGAGGCCGGCTCGGTCGGTGGCCAGATGGTCAAGAAGATGATTCCCATGCGAACAGCGAACTACATACGCATGGATCGTACAGCTCCAGGGCATCAGCGGGAAGCCACGTATTGGATTGGCTTTGATATTTGAAAACCGGGTTTCCGGCCTTTGCTGTTGATAATAAGCCGTCAAAAAAGCTGGAATTTGCAGTGATGCAAATTCCAGCTTTTTTACCCTCTTCAGTAATCATGCTCCTTTCTGCGGATCAGGAAGCACATTTTTTCATAAGCGGCACGGCCAATCACGCCGTTTTGATAGAGATATCGGTTGAAGTATTGGAGCCAGAGTACCTCGCTTAATTTCTTGCGTGAAGGTTGTACCACGCCTCAGATCCCCCCTCACCTACAGTCTTGCCAGATTGCGCCTCCTCCAATCACCCTGGAAAGATCTCTCAGCAGTAAAAGAAGCTCTGGGGAGATTTCCCAGAGCTTCTTGGTTTAGATTTTCAAAAAGACCAATGCCTCACATTTCAGGCATAGGCACACCGGTGATCAGGCAGACGGCTTTCAGAAATTCGATGGCGTCGGCCCGGTGGGTGCCGGAGTAGGGAATCCGCACAGGGTTCCCATCGGCGGTGTAGATGGTGATCATGGTGCGGATGCCGTACTTGACGGACAGAGCGGCAACGGCCAGCAGAATGAGTCCGGTGAGCACAGAGCCTCCGAACAGGCAGTAGAGGCCAAGCACGCCGAAGCCCACGGCAGTCACCAGTTCCGTCATAGCCATGCCGGTGACGAGACGGACGCTTTGGACCGCCTGATAAGGGACGGTGCGGGTCACGACGGGCCGGCTTCTTTTGCGGAAAAGGGAATAGCTCTTCTGCCGCTCAATCAGCAGCCCGGTTTCCTGGAAGGTTACGGCGTGATCGATTTCCGTGGTCGTGTTGGAACTCATGCCCGATTCATAGTGGAAGCCAAACGTCTGCCCCACCAGCTCATTCTGGATATCCGTACACTTGGGACACTGAGTCAGGCCTTCGGGAATCTCCCCGCCGCAGATTTGACAATACATTGGTTTTCTCTCCTTCTCTTGCGTTTTTATCAAGGTTCCATGGCCGACAGCAGGGCGATGCCGGTCAGCCAGCCGCCCCAGGAACCGTCAATGCTTCCATCTGTGACCTCCACCAGGTATTGGCCGTCGCCCTTGGTGTAGCGGAACTCCAGGATGATTTTCTCATCATCCTCCGAGGTGCCGTGGGCGTAGACGTAGGTCTCGCCATCTTCTTTCTCTGTTTTCCACTTCACGTGATCCAGGTTGTGCTCCACCAGATAGCCGACGGAGTAGTCAAAGCCTTCCAGCGTCGCGTTTTTCACCCGGTATTCCGGTGACGTGATGCCAAACACCACATACCACAGCACCCAGAGCAGCGCCACCAGAAGCACCACGTAGGCAACCTTAGCCGAAGCCGGGATATACACCTCGCCGGCCTTTCTGGCTTTCATGCACCGACGGAACTCCCGGACGGCGTAAGCAATGGCCAGCAGACCGAGAATCTTCCAGAGCCACCAGCCAACTGCCACGGCAATCAGTCCGATGCCGCCGAGCATGATCATCAGAATGGGAAAGCTCACTTCCGCGTGATCCGTGATAACCTCGTCCAGAGAACGCAGGAGTTGGGTGGTGCGTGTTTTCAAGTCCATGGAAAGTCTCCTCTCTTTCTAACTGTTACAATGACAATTATAACTATATTAGTTATAATTGCAATATATTTTTCGGATACTAGGAGAAGGGAATGTCCCTTAGAATGATACTGAGGTGTATCCGATGAAATATGAATTTGAGCAGGAATACAAACAAATCGGCCTGAAAGTTGCCTATTATCGAAAATTAAAGGGATATACCCAGGAAAAGCTGGCGGAAAAGCTGGGGGTCGCCACCTCCTACATCGGCCAGATCGAGGCGGCGGGTATGTACAAGCCCATCTCGCTGACAACACTGCTCCGCATCGCTCAGGCCCTGGATACACCGGCCTATAAATTTCTGGAATTCTGACAACAACGCCCCGGGTAAGAATACCCGGGGCGTAATCCTTGCCCGGGCCTTCACCGCTGCCGCACGCGGCGGTAGAAGGTGCTGGACGACATGCCCAGCTTTTTCCGGGCCTCCACGGCTGTGAGTTCCCCGGCCCGCCACCGTTTCACCACCGCATCGAACTCCGGGTGGCAGATGGGCTTTCGTCCGGTGTACTTTCCCTGCTGCCGGGCAATTTCAATGCCCTCCCGCTGGCGCTGGAGGATATACTCCCGCTCCAGCTCCGCCACAGCGCCGAACACTGTCAGCATGAACTTTCCCGTGGCGGTGGTGGTGTCGATGGCTTCTTTCTGGGAGACAAACTCCACTCCTTTGGCTGTCAGCCGCTCCGTCAGATCCAGGAGATCCCGCGTATTCCGTGCAAACCGGCTGATGGACTCCACAATGACCGTGTCACCTTTCCGGACGTACTCCAGCAGCTTCTTCAGTTCCGGACGGTCGGTGTTCTTGCCGCTTATGCGGTCGATGAACACCTCGTCCACACCCAAAGACTCCATCAGAGTTTCCTGCCGGATGGTGTTCTGTTCTTTGGTGCTGACGCGGATATAGCCGATCTTCACGGGGCATCTTCCTTTCCTTCTTCCAATGCCTCCCGGATGGCGTTGTCCGGCAGATACCAGCCGATGCAGCTGTTCAACCACAGGCCGCAAACCGGCAGGCCATAATAGAGATTTGGATCACAGTGTTCCATCATATCGAGGATCGCAGCATGGTAGACGCAGCAGGATTCTCGCCGCAGGGCCCAAAATACTGTGTCGCCCAGCAGCACATTCACTTCCTGCCTGCGCTGCCGGAGCGCATGGTAATACCGGGTATTGGAATCTTCCAGTTTTTGCAACTGGTCACGGAGCTGCTCCGGCCCATAACGAAGCCGGAACCCGGGCAGCTGATGGGCAGCATCCAGCTGACGGCGCAGGCGAACCCATTCACTGCGCCGGAACGGCAGCGTGGTGGTGCTCAGCACCGCATCGTAGTTTTGTGGGTAGTAGTGAACCATTCCTTTCTTGCGGATGGGAAAATAGATGATCCGGTCCGGCGCGGCGAGCAGGGCGGCCATTGCGTAGGCCAGATGCTGGAATGCCTCGTGATCCCCGTCTATCACATAGCACTCCGTATCCCAGTCCCAGTAGGCCCAGGCGTATGGAAGAGGCGGAAATTTCAGCACCCGGTATGTCCGGTGTTTTCCACGGACCTGATATTGTTCCAGTTTTATTTTTTTCATGGCATCATCCTCTTGTAAAAATGGTATAATTATGGCACAATATAGCCACAAGGAGGTGGGCGTATGCCGCAGATCATTCCCATTCGGGATCTCAAGAATACGACGGAAATTTCCAACCGGTGCCATGCGGTCGGAGAGCCGATCTTTGTCACCAAAAATGGATACGGCGATCTGGTGGTCATGAGCATGGAGACCTATGAGGAGCGGATGCGGATTCTGGACGTCTATGCCAAGCTGGCGGAGGCAGAGAAGCAGATCGCGAGCGGCCAAGTTCTCCCCGCGAAAGATTCCATAGAAGATTTGAAAAAGAAATATGGCAAATAAAAGTCCCATTAGGATCGTTCTTACCGCTGGCATATACCAAAAGGAGAAAACCGATCCCAATGGGACACTATTTTGCTGTATCAATAGGGTACACCCCATTGGCACAGCTCTGCACACAAAATCAGACGCCGGTGGAGCCAATCCACCGGCGTCTGTGCTTAAAAGCCTTTTTGATTGTCCATGCGGCAGTCCACCACCGCATCCAGATAAACTGTCGTTTCCTCCACCAGGAACAGCGCCTTATACCGCCTGGCAAACAGCGCTTTGTGATACTGCCCCTTGGGAAGATTCAAATCTTCCTCCAGCGGAAACTGATAGGGGTTATTTCGGATCTGGCGAAGGATATCTTCAAATTCCCGATAAAATGCCTTGGCTGCTGGGATGCTGACCCTGGAGAGAAATTCCGTATGACGCAACAACATCTGTTCCGCCCGGCTGGCCAGAATGATCCGGTATTTAGCCATCCTGTTCCGCCCTCTCGATCAGCGTACGCATATCGGCCAGAATCTCGTCTGCCTCGCGACCTACATATCCCTGGGTACGCTCCGTCTGGGCCGCCAGCAGATCAGCATAGACCGCCCGGCTGGAATCCAGGGAGAGAGAAAGCGGAACTGCCCGTTCCCGGACGATTTGCTGCAGGAACATATTGACTGCTCCCGTCATGGTCATCCCAAACTGGGACAAGATCTGTTCCGCCTGCCCCTTCAGTTCCGAATCCACGCGGATGCTCAGATTGGTATTGCCCGGCATAGCCATCACACTCCTTTTCTTGATTGTAATGCAATGAATATGCGATGTCAATACATCAGAACACTCCGCAGTAGAAGTATTCCTCAATTTCCTCCGGCATAAGGCCATCCTCCAGCATCTGTGCTACGTCCTGACGGGTGTGGCCAAAGATCCCAGCCATGTCCATCAGAGACTGGACATACCCGCGATCCGGTTCCACCTGGGGAAACACGTAGGGCCGCCACAGGAACGGCGTATGCCGCACCCGGAACGTCCCGCGCTCCACGGAGCCGTCCGGCGCAATACAGCAGGTTTCGCCCCAGTTGAGGCGCAGTTCCTCCGGCGGCTCCAACGGCAGGTTCAGTGTCCGCAGAGCGCCTTTCAGGATCGTATCCGTGGAGGCGTAGAGGATCAGCCCGGTTCTGGGATATCGGTAGATGCACATGGGATTTTCTCCCTTGACGAAGTACAAATGGTCCTGCCCGTCCAGCACCGTGAAAACAAAAGAACCCTCGACCTGTTCTGCCATGTCTTTCAGGCTGTTCAGCTCGAGGGCTTTTGTTTGCTCCAGCAGCTGCACCGCCACATAGCTGTCGGTCTGGATGCGGGTTTTGGGCAAATCCAGGCTGTGCCTAAGTATTCGGTCGTTGTGGAGGATTCCGTTGTGGGCCAGGGCAAAGGCCGTCCTGCCGGTGTTCCCGTCAAAGGGATGATTGTTCCGGTTCTTTTTCTCACTGCCCTGAGTGGTCATTCGGGTGTGGCCCATAACAACCTTTGTATCATCCGGAATCCGAAACCGCATCTTGTGAGCCGGGAGCGGGCGCTTGTAGATGCGGAGGCTGCCGCCGCTGTTGTAGGCAATGCCGGTGGCGTCAATGCCCCGCACCTCGCAGGCCCGGGCCAGGACATTGATAATTCTGGATTTCTCATAGGCTGACAGAGAGCCTTTGTAATCCATCAATCCAAAGAGACAGCACATCAGAGCTCCACCTCGCTTTCCACCGGCTCGTTGATGTAGAGCCGCCGCTCCTTGAGATACTGTACCAGCTCCGGCTGCGGACAGCTGGCGACAAAGGTAGTCCAGGACAAAGATTTCATCTCCTCGTCAGAAAGATGCAATGCCGTGTCGCAGATTCGGTCCACCAGCTGCAGGGTGGCGATCAGGGTGTTGTACTTGAGGGTACCCCGGAAGATCCGGAACTCAATGGTGTCCCGGTTCTGAAGATTGACGCAGGTGTACCGGCCCCCGTGGTAGCCCCGTTTGGCGTGATCCAGAATTTCCATGGGCTGCTCCTTGTAGCCGTACCGGGCGGCCCACCGTTCCAGCTGCCGCTGGGTACGCCGGGAGAACTTCAGCAGTTCGTCCCAGTGCTTCTCGAAGAAGTAGAGGATGCGGGCAATGGTGGCGTCCTGATCCTCCAACGATTCACCCAGGGAGTCCCGGTTCACATGGACGTGGAGGCCACAGGTTCTGGCCTGATGGGAGCGGTAGCCCAGTTCCACGCAGCCCTGCAGAATGGATGGCCAAGGCATCTCCCTCTGGTGGTATTCCAGCGTCATGGGATGGGTGACCAGTTCAAAGCCGTCGTCCAGGGAGCCGTCGTGCTTGCAGTAGAGGGTTTCCGCGCCCATCACCTGCGCGCGTTCGATCAGTTTGGCAGCCTTACCGCTGATCTCGCCGCCGATGTCCAGCTCCAGTTCCACGCCGAAGTAGCGGCTGCCATTTCCATAGAAGATAGGTTCCGGCTTATAGTAGTAATCGTGAATGATCTTGCTCGACGCGGTGTGGTGGTAGCATTCCCGGCAAAGGGGAATGTCATCGTCCTCGTCAGTGTAAAATGCGTCGTCGTTGTGGATGATCCGGCCGCAGGATTCGCAGGACGTGTAGTACCGGTCATAGCAGTTCTGACAAAGAGGCATCTGGGTATGGCCGGCATTGTCGTCGTCATAAATCCGCGTCTCGCAGTGGCTGCACAAGATGGTCCGCTCCTGGGCGCAGTCGGGACACAGGCAGTCCTCGCCCACCAGGATTCTCTCCGTTTCCGGGAATGCCGCGCCGCAGAGATCACAGGTTGCTGTTGCTTTCATGCAGTTTCCTCCATTCTCAGAATCATCAGGCCCGCAGGCGTCTTGAAAAACACCTCGGGGCAGAAAAATGCCTGCCGGTAACGCTCGATCTGAGCGTCCGACAGGCTCTGAAAGGTTCCCTCCTCCGGCGGCGCACCGCAGAGAAACACGGTGCCGCAGAGGATGTCGTAGACTTCCCCGGTCCGGGGATGGCGAAGGGCGCGGTTGGGCGGCAAGCCCAGAAGCTTCCCCTCGTCGTTGCAGATGACGGCCACAGGATCGGGAAAAGGATAGATGGCCTGAATGGTGCCGCCCACCAGGGCTTGCATGGACGCGAGGCTGCCGTCGATCTTCATGGGCTCCGGCGGCTTTCCGGGTTCGATTTTAAGAATCTTCATGTTCCTCACTCCTGAAAATCAGTTGGATTGCGGCGCAAAGCACCTCGGCAATGAGAATCCTCCAGAGGTCGCTGGAGGGCGTCAGTTTGTCATTGGGGATACCTCCTCTCGGAATTTTGGCAGAGAAAAAGCACCGGGAACGAATTCCCGGTGCTTCCTGATTATAGTATGTATTTGGTTTTTGCGCGAGACCGGATGCCATGGCTCAGCCTGCCAGAAAGGCTACGATGCCTGATACTGGAATCCGCCATTCCCGCCCGACCTTTACGGCTGGAAGTTCACCCAGTTGGATCATCTTGCGGATCTGCTGACGGCTGGTTTTGAGAAGCTCGGCCGCCTCGGCCACTGTAAGGACCCCGCTCATGCCCAGGGCCCCCGGCTTCCGTTCTGAAACACGGGATCGTTCCCCGTTTGTTCCCTCTGTTCCTTGTAGATGTGATTGTGCAGATTACAAAGAAGCCATCTGGGAAAGCCCCACTTCCCGGACGGTCCTTCCACCGGCTCTACGCCGTACCGCTGTGCATACCGCTGGAGCTCAGACTTGTTCAGCCCAAGCAGCCGGCATGCCTCGGCAATGGTGGAGAACTCCTGAACCTCATAGTAGTCGAGATATTTTATCATGAATTGTACCTCCTTAGAGTGGTATAAGATCGCGGCGAAATCCGTTCCGGCGCAGAATTTATCTCACTGCTTCTATAATCATGTTGATACAAATCATTTTATATCACGCCATTTTTGACGACTGCAGGTTGTGCAAAGAATTGCCAGGTGATATAATGCATACGACAAACTCAAAAAACAGAGGAGGCACCCCCATGACAAAGAAACTTTGGGCGCGCATTGGGAGCACGCTGCTTGCGCTTGCAATGCTTCTGTCTTTACTGCCCGCAACAGCACTGGCAGCAGGGACGTCCTTTACAGACACCGAAGGCCATTGGGCCAAAGCGGCCATTGAACGCTGGGCTGGCTACGGCGTGGTCAACGGTAAAAGTGAGACCATTTTTGCCCCGGACGACAATTTGACCCGTGCAGAGATGGCTCAGATTTATGTCAACCTCCTCAATCTGACAGAGAAAGCAGATATCAGCCAGTTTACCGATGTCCCTGCTGACGCCTGGTACGCCGATGCCATGGCCAAGTGCGTAGCAGCGGGCATTCTGACCGGTACCAGTTCCAACACGCTCTCGCCGATGGGCACCGTCACCCGCGAACAGATGTTTGTGGCCTTCGGTCGGGCACTTGGCATTACGCCGGCTGCATCCACGGACGCAGCGTTCACGGATCTGGACCAGGTTTCTGATTGGGCCAAGGGCATCGTCAACGCTCTCATCGAGGCTGGTTATGTGGGCGGCACCGGCGACAACCTGCTGGAACCCTCGGCTGAGATCACCCGCGCCAGCGTCATGGCTCTGCTGGACAAGAGCATCTCCGGCTATGCCAATGAGGCCGGCGCCACGGTGGAAACCGAGAATGAAGGCGGCCTGGTTCTGGTGGCGGCAGACGATGTGACTGTCACTGGCACTGTGTCGGATGTGGTCGTGGCTCAGGGTGCCTCCCAGGGCACTGTCACCCTGAAAGATGCCACTGTCACCGGTACCGTCACCGTTGCTGCTCCTGAAGTGCAGCTGACCGCCACCGGCAAGACCGCTGTTGAGAATGTGGCGGTAACCGCCGAGGCCAAGAACACCGAAATCACCGTGGACAAGGGCGCCAGCGTGGAGAACGTCACCGCCGCAGCCCAGGGCACTACCGTGTCCGGCCAGGGTGAGGTCTCCAAGGTCGAGGCCGCCGAGGGTTCCAGTGATGTGAAGGTCACCACGCCGGGTACCAAGGTGGAAAATAACAGCTCCGACCCGGTAACCACCGATAAGGGCGAAGTGAAGCCCGGCGAAACCGGTTCCACCTCCAAGCCTTCCACCGGCGGCGGCAGCTCCGTGGTGACAACGGCTTCCGTCGCGAACTACGATCAGCTGAAAGCCGCTCTGGAAAATGCGAATATCCATACCATCACCTTGACAGGAGACTTCCAGATTCCAGAAAGCATCAATATTCCCGCCGAAAAGACTGTTACCCTGGATCTGAATGGACATAAGATCACGGTCCCTGATGCCAACGGCGGCAGCAGTATTTATGCAATCTATAACGCCGGTACCCTGACCATCCGTGATAGCTCCGCCGATGCCGACGGCACCATCAATTCCCGCGGCGTGCGGAACCTTGCTGGAGGCACCCTGTATCTGGAAAGTGGCACCATCAATTCCATTGACTCCAACGGCGGCGGCGCTGCTGTTGGGAATGAAGGCACTTTCCAAATGACCGGCGGTACCCTGGCCTTTACCGGTGAGAAGAATGGCAATTCCGCAGGCGCGCCTTTTAATAACCAGAGTGGTGCCACTGC
Source organism: uncultured Oscillospiraceae bacterium (assembly GCA_904395865.1). Taxonomy (GTDB): domain Bacteria; phylum Bacillota; class Clostridia; order Oscillospirales; family Oscillospiraceae; genus Avoscillospira_A. The sequence goes on along the minus strand of CAJFNY010000118.1, from coordinate 29,236 downwards.
GACCATCACTGGAGGCCAACTGTTGTCGCCCCTAAGCTGTGCGTTCAACAGCGGCACGCTGTATATCAAAGACATTACGCTGACCTCTTCCACCGATTTTTGGATGACCGTCAAGGTCTTTGCCGGCGGCAAGACGGTCCTGGAAAATGTGACCATCAATACCACTAACGGCGGTTGCCTGGAAAATGCCGGAGGCACCGTCACGCTGAAAGATTGCCACTTCACACAGACTGTGGTCGGTAATCCCCAGTGGAACAGCGTGGCCATTGCAACTTCCAATGGTGGCAATACGACGGTGGAGAGCGGTACTTATAGTGGTGCAGTAGCTGCAGCCTATATTTACAATTCCGGCGGCACCATCACCATGGAGGACGGCACCTTTACTGGTACCGGCAGCTCCGGCATCGCTTTGAAAGCAGATAACAGCACCAAAACTTGGTCCTCCGATCTTGTGGTCAACGGCGGCAACTTTACCGGCGACTACAAAATTGGTAGAACCAACGCCAGCCTCACCATCTCCGGCGGCACTTTCACCGTGGATCCCATACCGTATGTACCGGACGGCTATGCGGTGACCCAGGCCAACAATCTCTACACCGTGACCCCCCTCTTTGCGGGTGGTACCGGCACGGAGCAGGATCCCTTTCAAATCGCCAATGCCGAGCAACTGGCCGCCTTCCGTGACAGTGTCAACGCCGGCAAAACCTATGCAGGCAAATATGTATGCCTGAGTGAGAACATCGATTTAAGTACCGTTGCGAACTGGAATCCCATCGGCAACAAGGAAGCAGAACTCTATTTCAAGGGCAACTTTGACGGCCAGGGTAAGATCATCACCGGTCTGACCATTACCAGCGGCGACTATGTGGCGCTCTTTGGTGCCATCGAGGGAGCAACCATTCAAAATCTGACGGTGGAAGGCAGTGTCGCCGGTGACGATGCCGCTGGCATTGTTGCCCGGATGAACGCCGGTACCATCGAAAACTGCATCAATAAGGCCAACGTAACTGCCACTGCTGGCAAGAAAGCCGGCGGCGTTGTGTGTCTGTCCAATATTGGCGGCAGCACCATTACAAACTGCAAAAACTACGGCACAATCTGCACCACCGAGGGTGCCGAAGGCGTTGCCAACGGCGGTATTGTAGCCTACGCCAACGCTAATACAGTCATCACCGGATGCGAAAACTACGGCACGGTGGGTGCGGAATCCACGAAATATGCCGGCGGCATCATCGGTTACGGTTCCGGCACCCCCATCACCCTAACAAACTGCACCAATTCCGGTGCCATCGGCGGAAAAACCGATGCAGGCGGCATTGTCGGTGTTGCCACAGGCGCTGCGGAAATCACCGGCTGCATCAATTCCGGCAAGGTGATTGGCACGGACGCCGCCGTAGCGGGTGGTATCGCGGGCGGCATCCAAGACGGTAATGTGAAAAATTGCCGCAATACCGCCGCAGTCCATGGCCAGTATGCCGGCGGCGTGGTGGGTATGGCCAACGGTGCGCCGTCCATCACCAACTGCTCCGGCGGTACGGCCGCCATCACGTCTCCTGCTTTCACCGCCACCCTGACCGGGCAGACCGGAAGTCTTAAACTGGCCGCAAACACCAGCGCCGGACGAATCCTGGGCGCAAATGGCGGCGGCGGCGCGGATTCCTGGACCGTACTGACCATCGACGACACCAACGGTGATTCCTATGAGGGGATCGGTACCCTGGGCGTGGCCGGGCCATACACCACCTGGAGCAATCTGAAGGTTGTGGGCGGTACCTTCCATGGTACTCCAGCCAATGTCAACGGCGCCTATATCACTATTGTATCTCCCGGAACCTGGGAAGATAAAGCCCCCGGAGCTTATCAATCTACCATGTGGCAGAGCGGCATCTGGAACCTCCGCACCACTACGGTGACATCCCCGGAAATGCTGCTTGAGCAGGCGCAAAAAGGAAACAGCGTGATTCTCGGAGCTGATATTGCCGTGAGTGAGGATGTGGTTTTTGCCAACGATGCCGTACTGAACCTGAACGGCAAAACCCTGACGGTCAACAACGGAACAGCCGCGGTCAAAATCGCGTCTGGCAAAACCCTGACCGTAACAGGATCTGGTACGATCAACGGTGTTCTGTATGCTGACAAGAATGCAACCCTGGTGGTACAGGCCGGAGATAATTTTCAAGTGAATTCCATCTCTGATCAAGGTAATGCAGTCTATGGAGCAATGGGTTCTGTTTTGGATATCGCCAACGGAACGTATATTGCCAGCTGCAAAGGTAGCGTAATTAACACCGCATCAGCAAAATCACTTTCCATGAAAAATACTGTCGTAACGGTTGATTCTGCATCCATGATTAATTCCATTGGCATTACCGGAAACGCTTCAACGGTCTATCTGGAAAATGTAACTGTTAACGCGCAGTATAGTCGCGCAGTATATTTGAATTATCAATATGGCACTTCTGTCATTAAGGGTGGTACTTTCATTACAGATAAGGTATCGCCCGAATGGTTGCCCAACCCCACCATTCAATATGCCGGTACACTAGAAATCTCCAATGCGTCCATTACCCGCGTGGGTCATGGGATTCTTTATAAAGTCAATTATCCAACGCCTACAGAGGTTGTTGGCTTGACTCAAAGCAATGTCACATTTACGCAGGCTGCCGCGGCAGTGGCAGGCTATACGGATGTTGCATTTGGCTAAAATGCCAAGCCCAGAATACTGAATATTGTGCAACATAAAACGTGGAGGCGCTCCCATATGGGAGCGCCTCTTGGCATTTATGGATATTTATTGGGCCACATTCTCACAGAATCGTGCCAGGATGGCAGCCACCTGAGCGCGGGTAGCGGTAGCCTGGGGCTTCAGGGTGCCGTCGGTCATGCCGTTGATGAGGCCGTTCTCAATGGCCCAGGCCGTACCGGCAGAATGCCACTCGTCGCCGCTGGTGGTGCCGCCTCCGGAAGTAGAAATTCTGGAAACAGTGTAGACGCTGTTGCTCTCAGTCACTCTGTAGCCGGAGGCAACATAGTCGCTGGGATCGACGGAGAAAGTGCCGCCGGTGATGGAGATGCCGTGCTGTCCATCCGAAGCAAGATTATACATCGAAATTTCGCCGTTAAAAGTACCTGCTTGAGGAACAGATGGGCTTTTTCCTTCACCGGTCAGAAGTTCCGGAGCCACGGTTACATCTACGGCATTTCCGTCTCGGACAGCACCATCAGCCGGATCACCGACAAGATCCTGCCCATTCGCCCCACGGTATGATGCGATCCATCTGCGTCAAAAACGCTTTCTTCTTTGTTCGTACCTGCGCCAGTCCGCCGCTCAGGCCGGAGAAACTCATCCGTTTATTCATGCTTTTGTTTTACCACATTTTTGATCGCTGTTCCACACTTCTTCTGTGCGGTGTTGCCCTAGATATTACTCCAGCACAGTTTTATTTTTTACTCCTCGGCTAGATACTCGCCGACCAGTGTCCGAATGCATGGTAGCTCTTTAATCTTCTTCTGATTCGGGATAGTGACGGGGTTTACATCGATTTCATCAAATTTTCTCCAGATCACTTTCATGCGCTGTTTATCGATTTTCTGATACTTCTTCTTAAGTTTTTCCACGGCTGTCGTCAAACCCGCTCCATCACTGGTCTTTCGAAGCAAAAATAACATCTGCTCCTGCAACTTCAAGTCTTTTACCGTTTCTTCAACCCGTTTTTTGGATTCACTGTACGAGCGGTGCGTGGCACAGCTTGGAAACACCTGCTTCAAATATTCGGCGATAACCTCTGTCCCCCTCTTCCCTCCTTTCTTGAGCACTTTCTCATATCCAGCTTCACGAGACACACCCAACTTGCGCAAAAGGGCATCCCGTTTTAAAGAAACTTCCAGGCGTAACAGCCGCCGTTGGCTGCATTCTTCCGGATAACGCCGGCGCTTCTGCAACTCATATGCCTTATCGTATGCTTTCACCGCGATTGTCTGACTTGCGATCATATAAAATTGCTCCCGTTCACATTTCTGCGTAATGTTCTGAAAATGTGAGGGACATATTCCTTTGTGAAAGAATCTGATATATTCCTCAAGCAGCCCATCCTTCGGCATCCAAATGTTCATGGTGAGATCTAATTGGCAAAGTGTGATTTTCTGTTCTTCCACGTTCAGCTGTACTTTTTCCAAGACCATCTCCACTGTATCTGAAATCTGTTCCAACGATTCTCTTTGTGGGGTATAGAGTGCAGTCGGCTGTTCTTTTCCTGTTAACAAGGTGGATGGATTGATAATCAATCCCATTCCATTAGAGTTTTCCAGCGTCTGATACATCCTGAGCAAGATCCCACACTTTGCGAAATATGGGCTGGTCATATACCGATCTACATTTTCTTTATCGGACAACCGGAATTGAATGGATTTCTGCTTTACCAGATAATCTATGGATCGCTGAATCTCATGATAGTGCAGATGATTCAGATAGAGCTCAAATGTATGGATCCCATGTTCAATTTTCATATCCAGACTTCCCTTCTTTGCAATTTTTACAATGTCCGCAATGCTTTTCCACCTTGGTTTCACCCAGCAATGTCAAGACACCGCGCCACAGGCATTTATTTCCCTGCAGCACCTCGGATAGCTGCTCCAGACGCATCATTTTCTGTTTCCGTAAGTTTGGATCCTCCTTTTGATATTCCATCATCTTTTTGAGATACCCCACGTCGTTTTCATGCCATAAAAGTACCGCGCAGGACTTTTTACCATCTCGTCCTGCGCGGCCTATTTGCTGATAATAATTGGAAACATCAAATGGCATCCGGGTATGCAACACCAGACGAATATCCGGCGCATCGATTCCCATGCCAAACGCCGTTGTGGCAATCATCACCCGCATACGCCCTGTCATAAATTCAGTCTCATACTCCAATCGTTGCTCTTCTGAAAGGCCGGCATGGCATTTTCCAACTGATTCCTGCAGTGTAACGGACAGACAATTCCAAAGGGCGTCTACCTCCGATTTGGTATTGCAGTAGATCACAACACGACCCTTTTTCCCATATTTCTCAATGCTCCGCAAAATTGGTTTCAACCTTCCTTTATAGTCCGATTTCTTGCACTTGTTGATCTCAATGAAAATGTTGGAACGAACCAGGGAATGTTCCACCCAGAGGGGATCATGCATCCCCAGCGATTCTGTTACCACTCCACGTTCCTCCGGCAAAATGGTTGCAGAACATGCCAGCATCACCGGCCGAGACGGCAAGTTCTTTAAGACTTTTCCAATCTTCATATAGCTCTTTCTGAATGACACGCCCCATTGCGATACACAGTGGGCCTCATCCACTACAATCAACTTGGGTGGATTCTCTTTCAGCAGCGTCTTTAATGTCCACTGCTGTAATTGCTCCGGGGTTGTATAAAGGTAGATCAGCTCACCAGTTACCAGCCGTCCTTTTAGTTCCTCATATCTCAACGGATGCACGCCACATAAGTAATCCGCAGACAAGTTTTTGGCGTTCAGCGAGTTCACCTGATCGCGCAGTAATGAAATCGTAGGTTCCAAGATCAATGTCCAATTTTTTGGATTTTCATCATGGAGCATCAACGCAGGAATTTGATAGGTTATAGATTTTCCAAACGATGTCGGCGCAATCAAAACTACATCCTTTCCTTCCAGCACTGACGCAATGCAAGCCCTCTGTTCTTTTTTCAACTTGGAGATACCAACTTGTTCTGCGCACGTCTTTATTGCTTTATTTCTTTTCATGGTGCTTACTCCTAATTCTCAGATGATCACTTATTGTAGATATAGTGAATTGATTACCGCCGATGAAAGTGCATACTTTCATCGGCGGGTGTCCTGTGCTTGTAAGATTTTTTATTTTCTCCGGCATGCAACCACAGCGGTGGCCTGCAAAAATAAAAAATCATTACCACGCACCTTATTAAACTTTATTGTTCACTCAAACACCTTCCTCTACTGTTTTTTCCTCTAAACTGGCCCAGGGAGCATCTTGAGTTTTATGATTGGTATACAGCATATTCCTTTGACGGTACATAATAGGCCTCCCCATACAAGAATTAGCATCTTTCGATGGCTAGTTCACCTTATATGCATTCTGCGGCGCTCACAGGCCACTGGTGCGGCGTCAGCGGCCGGAGTATTTCAATGGAATTCCTACGTCAATGGTAAAGGTTCTGCCAGCGCAAAACGCTCCATTGACACATAAATTCCCTTGAAATTTGTGGTATACAAGCAGATTTTGAACAAATCTGTTTTTGCTTAAAAACTCTGGAGCAGTTCAACCGAGATCTTCGGAAGCATCTGGACAAGCTCAACAGCTCTCCGTTTACAAAGAGGCCTCACAGCAGGCTCTATTATTGGGATGAGGAACGCCGGGAACTGATGCCTCTGCCCCCCTGTACCCTATGAATACATGGAGTGCCGGACGGCCAAGGTTTCCTCAGATTATTGTTGCTTGCAACAACTACAAAGTGGAGTACCACCACTGCCAGACCCTTTTGGAAACTCTGGTAGCGCTCAAGGCACAGGACTATTCCAAGTTCCAGAAACGAATGAAAAAAATCTGCAGTGCGGCGTTACTCATTTTGGACGACTTCCTGCTGCACACCATTACGGATGAGCACGAGGTGAAGGTTTTGTTTGAGATCTTGGAGAAACGGTGCGAGATTAACCTAAGCACCATGATCTGCTCACAACGAGAATCGGCCAGTTGGAGTTCCATGATCCTCAATGATGAGGTCTCCGCCAACGCCATTTTGAAGCGTGCAACCAAGCACTACACTGTGGTGATTAAACCCTCAACGGCTGAATAAAACAGCACTGCCGTTAGCGGCGCCCAGTTGCCGCTGGCAACCGCCCTGGCTGCCGCTGGGCGCCGCAGGATGCAGTTTTCGGAATTGTTTTGTCTATTCAGTAGGCCCTAAGGCCGTTAATTTCGGTTGCTTGCTTCTCTCTCTTTTCTCAGAAAGAATTTGACGGCGGATCGTGTTGTACTCACGCTCTGAAATACATCCGGCTCGTAGTGCTGCGTCGTTCAAGTACAGCAGCCAGATTTGACGCGCTATCTTTTGTCGCTCAATCATAAAGTCATCGACCTCCTTATCGGGTTGTTTGAGGTCGTGTAGAAATTGAAATTGAGAAAGCAATTGGCCGATCTGAAACTATCCAGTCCGCATGAAAACCGTACCGATACACTATGACAGCACTTCTCCAAAACCACAAAAAACTCCCCTGGTGGACTGTACGCTTTGTCCACCAGGGGAGTTATTCAAATGTGCTTCCAGAACACAGAACAGTTAGAACAGCGAACATCCAGAAATTCGCCGCTACTTTTCACAAGAAGAATTGCAAGATTGCTCAATCAGTTTTAACAGGTTTTGGGGTAAAAAAGTCATCTCCTTTAAAGGGAAATAGACACCTTCTACGCTATTATTTTTGTTGCAGCAATTCTCCCCATCTTCTTCAGCTTTTATGCGCATTTTTTTAATCTCTGGCATATAGTCCAGTCCCAATTCTATGGCATGCTCATACAGCCATTCACCGCCCTCATGTCCATCATCAAACTGATTAAAAAGTAACTTTAACCGCTTTACAGAAATACGGAACCCGAGAGAATCCTTTGGTGCCTTTCTCTTCGGGGCCTCACGAAAATCCCCCCACATACCTGCTTTGACTCTTCCTTTTCCCATGTAAAACTTATCAGGAAATCCTTGATCTATCATTTTAGTCAATATACTTTCAATTCTTTTTTGTATGTGTTCGTCTTGCTCCGGTGTCTCCTCCGGCAAATCCATATTTCCAGATATCTTAATTCCCGGCAGCAATATGCCATACCATTCCTGTTCTATCTTTGCAGCTTCGTTTTTGTCTAGATCATATTCTTTCATACAGGATTTCAGGAATAAATGAAGTGCCAATAGTTGCATGGAAATATGATATCGTTCCATTGTGTTTATTTTGACGCGACTGATTTTGTTATAGGAATCCATTATCGCATCATATCTGGCAAACTCATTTCCAATGTTTTTGTCCCACTTTTTCCTTCGACTGCCCTGTCGAATATAGTTTGCGTATCGAAGGACGGATATACGTACCGCCTTCTCATCCCACATGCCATTCGATTTTGCCAACTGATATCCGTCGATTTCCACTGGCGTTGCCAGGAATTTTTTACGGGGTGCCCCATAGATCACCAGACACACCCAGCGGTTCATCAGTTGAATCCGCCTGCACGCCTTACCGCGCAAAATCCAATCATAAACCATGATTGCAGTATCCCGATACTGCGGCAGCATGCGCTCCTTGGTACCCTGAAACCGCGAATACGCACTGTCCGTAGTGGCTTCCGCGTTGGCATCGGGAGGCAGAACCCGGGTATATTTACACTTGACCGTCTTACCTGACGTGATATAGCGAAAATAGTCGGCACTGCTTTCTGTTGCATTCAGCGCCAGCGATTGCATCATCTTCCACAAGATTACGTCTGCAAACGGAGCCTGTCTAACCGCCACCAGCGGAACACGCCGCTGGAGAGGCGGCAAATAGCGCATATAGCTGCCAGCCACTTGCCGTACACAATATCCTGCCAGGATCGATGCTACTAGGCGCAGCATTTCTCTTTTGTCGTCAGGAGTGGAGCCACACGAGTTCAACAGTTGGTTCATTGCCTCAAAACCATTGGCATCATCGTACTCCTTACATAGTTCTTTATACCGAAATTTGATGCAATCCAGCCCGCCTGGAATATTAACCTTCTTGCATTTGACTGTCTCGTATTTGCCAGACTGCTTGTATTTTTTCAGGCATTGTCTAACTTCCCGTTTGGTTCCATAGTCCTTCTGTTCCAGCCATACTTTCCTTTCGCCTATTTGCCGAACTGCATATCCATAAGCGCCGTTGTCGTACTTCCAGGTATATATCTTGATTTGCTGGTCCTGTTCCATAACTGTCGCCTCCCAATTACAAAATCCACTGTTTTGTTCCGAACGTTGTTCCCGAGCAAAAGAACAACGGTACAATTCCAGTTTAAGCCAAAATGGCCTCCATTGCAATTTTTATGGATCTTTTTACCCCACCTCTGCCCGCGATTTTCTGTTGCTTTCGCATTTATTTTATTATACAATTAGAACATGATAAAACGAACTTTATGGAGGAACCGCCATGGACATCCACTCTGTACGGCAGCAGCTGAAAACCAGTAGCATCTACGATCTTCCCCTGCGGGTGACCTTCTATGCCCGGGTGTCCAGCGAGTCCGATGAGCAGCTCAACTCTCTGGGCAATCAGGTGCAGTACTACCAGGACCTCATCGGCAAAAACAGCCACTGGACCTATGTAGAGGGCTATATCGATGAGGGCCTGTCCGCCGCCACTACAAAAAAACGCGAGAACTTCCACCGGATGATCGAGGACGGTGAGGCCGGCCGCTTCGATCTTGTCATCACCAAGGAGATCACCCGGTTTGCCCGTAACACCCTCGATTCCATCCAGTACACCCGGCAGCTGCTGTCCGCCGGTGTCGGCGTCTTTTTCCAGAATGACAACATCAATACCCTGGACGAGGACAGCGAGCTGCGCCTCACCATCATGTCCGGCATCGCCCAGGATGAATTGCGGAAGCTCAGTAGCCGCGTGAAATTTGGCCATCAGCAGGCCATCAAGAACAGCGTCGTCCTGGGCAACAGCCGGATCTTCGGCTACGTCAAGGACGGCGGGCGGCTGGTCATCGACGAGGACGAGGCCCCCATGGTGCGGGAACTCTTCGAGCTGTACGCCACCGGCGAGTACTCCATGAAGCAGATCGAGACGCGGTTCTGGGAAACCGGCTACCGCAACCACAACGGCAAGAAGATCGCCCACACCACCATGTCCGGTATGATCGCCAACCCCAAGTACAAGGGCTACTACGTGGGCAACAAGGTCAAAGTCATCGACCTGTTCACCAAAAAGCAGAAATTCCTCCCGCCGGAGGAATGGGTCATGTTCAAGGACGAGACCGGCGAGATCGTCCCGGCCATCGTCAGCGAGGAGCTGTGGGATCAGGCCAACGCCGTCCTGAAAAAGCGCAGCGAGGACGTGAAGAACCGCCAGGGCATCTGCAATCATCAAAACCTCCTGACCGGCAAGCTCTACTGCACCCACTGCGGCGCCGCCTACTACCGCCGGGACAGCAAGGACCGCTCCGGCAACAGGAACAGCAAGTGGGTCTGCTCCGGCAAGATCAAAAACGGCGCCGATTCCTGCCCCTCCTTTGCCATCTATGAAGAAGAGCTCAAACCCCTCCTTTTTGAGGTGTTCAACGACACGGAGGCCGACGCCGAGGCGCTGATCGAGGAATATATCGAGATGTACAAGTCCCTGGCAGACAGCGGCGACACGGCCCGTCAGATCGACACGCTCCGGGAACAGGCGGAGCTGGCCCGGAAGAAAAAAGGCAAGCTGCTGGGCTTCAACGCCGCGGGGCAGCTCTCCGACAAGGACTTCCTCGCCATGAACAAGGACTGCGACCGGGAGATCGAGGAAGCGGAACGGAAGATCTATGAGCTGGAACAGCAGCAGCTCTCCAAGGCGGATTTCAGGAAGCACATCGACACCATCCGCCGGGTCCTCCACGACGCCAGGCGGGATGCGGCCAACGGGATCATCAACAAGGACTTTGTCGATCAGTACATCGACAAGATCTTTGCAACCCCAGAAGCAGACGGTACCATGCGTCTGCAAATCAAGATTTTCACCGGCGAGACCACGGACAAATACCTCCAGAATCTCAGGAGTCGTTCGGGTCACACGTTCAAGAAGATGATCGAGGAGTACGAGCGCAACATGAAGTAACTTCCCTTCTCGGGGGGTGCATCTGCCCGGCAGTTTCTGCCGGTGGATGCGGAAGGCCCGGCAGCGGTTGCTGCCGGGCCTTTTTCCGCCGCCTTACGAGAGGCGGCACTCGAAATCCTCGTAGCCGAAGCGGCGCACCGCCGTCTCCCGGCCGGCGGCGTCCCGCCAGACGATGGCCGGCAGCGGCATGCCGTTGAACGTGTTCGTCTTGACCATGGTATAAAGCGCCATGTCGCCGAACACCAGGGTCTCGCCGGGCGCCAGGCGGTGGTCGAAGGAGTAGTCGCCGATCACATCGCCGGCCAGGCACGTGGGGCCGGCCAGGCGGAAATCGTACGCCTTCTCCCCCGGCGCGCCGGCACCGGCCAGCGGCGGCCGGTACGGCACCTCCAGGACGTCGGGCATGTGGCAGGCGGCCGACGCGTCGAGAATCGCGATGTCCACGCCGTTGTGCACCACGTCCACCACCTGCGTCACCAGGAAGCCGGCATTGAGCACCACGGCCTCGCCCGGCTCCAGGTAGACCGTCACGCCGTACTGCTCCCGCAGCCGGCGGACCAGGCGGACGAGCCGCTCCACGTCGTAGCCCTCCCGGGTGATGTGGTGGCCGCCGCCCAGGTTCAGCCACTGCAGCTGCGGCAGCCACCGGCCGAACCGCGTCTCGAAGGCCGCCACCGTCTCCTCCAGGGCGTCGGAGTCCTGCTCACAGAGGGTGTGGAAGTGGAAGCCGTCCAGCAGCGGCAGCTGGTCCGGGTCGAACTGGGCCGCCGTCGTCCCCAGGCGGCTGCCGGGGGCGCACGGGTCGTAGAGGCCGTGCCCCTGCTGGGTGGAGTGCTCGGGATTCACCCGCAGACCCACGGACTTCCCCGCCGCCCGCGCCGCCGGCCCGAAGCGGGCCAGCTGGGCCGGGCTGTTGAACACGAGATGGTCGGCGTACGTCAGCAGCTCCTCAAATTCGTCGGCCCGATACGCCGGGGAGAACACGTGCGTCTCCCCGCCGAACCGCCGGCAGCCCAGCCGCGCCTCGTAGAGGCCGCTGGCGGCGGTGCCTGCCAGGTACTGCCGCAGCAGCGGATAGCAGAAGAACATGGAGAACGCCTTCTGCGCCAGAAGGATCCGGCAGCCGGCCGCCTGCTGCACCTGCCGCAGCAGCTCCAGGTTCCGCCGGAGCGGCGCCTCGTCCACCACGAAGTACGGCGTGCGCATCAGTCCACCAGCACCGGGTGGTCGCAGATCTGCCACGGCAGGCCCCAGCGGTTCAGCCCGTCCATGTACGGATCCGGGTCGAACTCCTCCACGGTGTGGACGCCCGGGCGGTTCCACCTGCCGGTCAGCAGCATCATGGCGCCGACCATGGCCGGGACGCCGGTGGTGTAGCTGACGGCCTGGGAGCCCACCTCCCGGTAGCACGCCTGATGGTCGCAGACGTTGTAGATGTAGGCGGACTTCTGCGCCCCGTCCTTCTCGCCGGTGAAGATGCAGCCGATGTTCGTCTTGCCCACGGTCCGCGGGCCGAGGCTGGCCGGGTCGGGCAGCAGCGCCTTGAGGAACTGGATCGGGACGATCTCCCGCCCCTCGTACATAATCGGCTCGGTGGAGAGCATGCCCACGTTCTCCAGGCACTTCATGTGCGTCAGGTAGCTCTGGCCGAAGGTCATGAAGAAGCGGATGCGCTTCACCTCCGGCAGGTTCTTGGCCAGGGACTCGATCTCCTCATGGTGCAGCAGGTACATATCCTTCTGCCCCACCTGGTCGAAGTCGTACGTCCGGTGGATGCTCATGGGCGGCACCTCGACCCAGTGCCCGTCCTCCCAGTAGGAGCCGGGGGCCGAGACCTCCCGGAGGTTCAGCTCGGGGTTGAAGTTGGTGGCAAACGGGTAGCCGTGGTCGCCGCCGTTGCAGTCGAGGATGTCGATGGTGTCGATCCGGTCGAACAGGTGCTTCCTGGCGTAGGCGCAGTACGCCTGGGTGACGCCGGGGTCGAAGCCGGTGCCCAGCAGGGCCGTCAGGCCGGCCTTCTCAAACCGCTCCCGGTACGCCCACTGGTAGGAGTAGTCGAAGTAGGCCGAGAAGCCCTGCTCCCGGCACCGCTTCTCGTAGGCCGCCCGCCACGCCGGGTCGTCCAGCCGCTCGGGCTCGTAGTTGGCCGTGTCCAGATAGTTGACGCCGCAGGCCAGGCAGGCGTCCATGACCTTGAGGTTCTGGTACGGCAGCGCGATGTGCATCACCAGATCCGGCTGCTCCCGCCGGATCAGCGCCGTCAGCTGCTCCACGTCGTCCGCGTCCACCCGGGCGGTGGTGAGCTTCGTGGCGGTGGTGCCCCGTAGCCGCTCCGCCAGGGCGTCGCACTTCTCCTTCGTGCGGCTGGCGATGCAGACCTCGGTGAACACGTCGCTGTTCTGGCAGCACTTATGGATGGCCACCTGGGCCACGCCGCCGCAGCCGATGATCAATACCTTGCTCATTCTGTATCTCCTTTCCCGGTCCGCGCCTCAGCGGCGGCGGACCCACTTGCCGAACAGTTTCTTTTTGCAGCGGAGCAATTCCTCCCGGGCCGGCCGGTAGTCGCCGGCCGGCTGCAGCAGGGCCGCCTGCACCCGCTCGCCGGTGAGGCGGGAGGGGCATGCCGTCGGCCATGGTCAGGATCCTGTCCCGGTCTGGGCCACAGCGGCGGCTCGCTGCCCCTGGCACCGGCGACACTGCTGGAGGAACTGCTCCTTCTGCCCCTCGTCCATCCGCAGGGGCCTTCTCTCATCTATCTCCGTTTCTCTCTTTCTCCCAGCCGTTACGGCGTGCCGGCCGCCGGCGCCTCCAGGGCCAGCAGCATCTCCCGGACGATCTTGCAGGCGGCCGCCGTGGAGCTGCCGCTGGCGTCGTAGTGGGGGCTCAGCTCATTGACGTCGCAGGCCACCACGCGGCAGCGGCTGCAGACCAGCGTCACCGCCCGGCGCAGCGCGTCGAAGGCGACGCCGCCGGGCTCCGGCGTGCCGGTGCCCGGAAAGACCGACGGGTCCAGCACGTCCAGATCCACCGTCACGTACACGGGCCGCCCGGCCAGGGCCTCCACCGTCTCCTCCAGCCCCTGGAAGTCGAAGCGGCGGGTGGCCACGTGGGCCGCGCCCCAGCGGAACTCCTCCCGGTCGCCGGAGCGGATGCCGAACTGGAAGATCCGCCCGTCGCCCAGCAGCTCCCAGCACCGGCGCAGCACGCAGGCGTGGGACAGCGACGCGCCCAGGTACGCGTCCCGCAGGTCGGCGTGGGCGTCGAAGTGGACGATGCACAGTGCCGGGTGGCGCGCCGCCGCAGCCCGGACGGCCCCCAGCGTCACCAGGTGCTCGCCGCCCAGCAGGAACGGGCGGACGCCGGCGTCCAGCAGCGCCGCCGCCTGCGCCTCGATGGCCTCCAGCGCCGGGGCCGGGTCGCCGAAGGGCAGCTCCAGGTCGCCCAGGTCGGCGATCCGGCAGTCCAGCAGGTCGGCGTCCTGGTACGGGCTGTAGCTCTCCAGGCCCCAGGACTCCCGCCGGATGGTGCCGGGGCCGAAGCGGGCGCCGGGGCGGAAGGAGGTGGTGGAGTCGTACGGCGCGCCGAACAGCGCCGTGGACGCCGCCTCCGGCTCGGCGTCGCAGCAGAGAAAGGTCTCAACGTTCCGGTTCCACATCTTCCAGCATCTCCTCCACGTAGGCGGGAATGTAGAACGCTCCGCGGTGGAGCGCCGTCGTATAGTAGCGGCAGCGGAGGCCGCGGGCGTTCCAGCGGGCCTCGTCCAGGTCCTTCAGCGGGTGGTACCGCTTGCTGGCAAAGCCGAACAGCCAGTGGCCCGAGGCGTACGTGGGAATGTGGGCCTGGTACACCCGGCTGATGGGGAACGACTCCACGATCCGCTTGTGGGCCCGCTGGCACATGACCGCGTCCTGGTCGTAGAACGGGCTCTCGTGCTGGTTGACCATGATCCCGTCCTCCCGCAGGGCCTTGCAGCAGTTGCCGTAGAACTCCCGGGTGAACAGCCCCTCGCCGGGGCCGAAGGGGTCGGTGGAGTCGACGATGATCAGGTCGTAGGCGTTCTCCGGCGCGCGGACGAAGCGGAGGCCGTCCTCGTAGTGGATCGTCAGCCGCGGGTCGTCCAGGGCGCAGGCCGTCTGGGGCAGGTACTCCCGGCAGACCTCCACCACCTGCGGGTCAATCTCGGCCATGTCGATGTGCTCAATCTCCGGGTAGCGGGCCAGCTCCCGGATGACGCCGCCGTCCCCCGCCCCGATGACGAGCACGTCCCGCACCCGCGGGTGGACGGCCATGGGCACGTGGACGATCATCTCGTGGTAGATGAACTCGTCCTTCTCCGTCAGCATCATGTAGCCGTCCAGGGTCAGGAAGCGGCCGAACTCCGGCGACTCGAACACGTCGATCCGCTGGAACTCGCTGCGGCCGCTGTACAGCTGCCGGTCCACCCGGACCGAGAAGCGGACGTTGGGGGTCTGTTCCTCACTGAACCAGAATTCCATCTATCGTTCCTCCAGCACGTTCAGGCGGGTGATCTCCGGGTCCTCCGGGCCGGTCATGGAGCAGCCCTTGGCCTTGGCGTAGCGGATGTAGTCGAGGATCGGCTCCGTGATCCGCTCGCCGGGCGCCAGGATCGGGATCCCCGGCGGGTAACACATGACGAACTCGCAGCAGACGCGCCCGGCCGTCTCGTCCAGCGGCAGGCTCCGCTGGGGCGCGTAGAACGCCGCCTGTGGCGAAACGGCCACCTGCGGCTCGATGTACTCCTGCTTCATGAGGCCGGCGCTGTCCGGCCGGCCGAAGCGGCGGCGCACCTCACTGAGGGCGCCCACCAGGCGCTCGATCTCCCGCGGCCGGTCGCCGATGGACAGGTAGGCCAGGATGTTGCCCAGGTCGCCGAACTCGATCTGGATGTCGTACTCGTCCCGGAGCAGGTCGTAGACCTCGATGCCGGCCAGGCCCACGTCCAGGGTGTTGACCGACAGCTTCGTCACGTCGAAGTCGTAGACGCTGCCGCCGTTGATGAGCTCGCGGCCGAAGGCGTAGTATCCGCCGATGCCGTTGATCTCCGTCCGGGCGTATTCGGCCAGGCCGATGACCCGCGCGAACTCCTGCTCCCCCCGGAGGGCCAGGTTCCGCCGGGCGATGTCCAGGCTGCTGAGCAGCAGGTACGAGGCGCTGGTGGTCTGGGTCAGGTTGATGATCTGGCGGACGTACCCCGGGTGCACCGCGGGGCCGGCCAGCAGCAGGCTGCTCTGGGTCAGGCTGCCGCCGGACTTGTGCATGGACACGGCGGCCATGTCGGCGCCGGCGGCCATGGCCGACGGGGGCAGCCGGTCGCTGAAGTAGAAGTGGGTGCCGTGGGCCTCGTCGGCCAGGCAGAGCATCCCATGCTCGTGAGCCAGGCGGACGATGGTCCGCAGGTCGGAGCAGACGCCGTAGTACGTGGGGTTGTTGACGAGCACGGCCCTGGCCTTCGGGTGGGCGCGGATGGCGGCGGCCACCTCCTCGGCCCGCATGCCCAGCGGGATGCCCAGCCGGTCGTCGCACTGGGGGTTGACGTAGACCGGAATGGCGCCGCAGAGCACCAGCGCTCCCATGACGCTGCGGTGGACGTTCCGCGGCAGGATGATCTCGTCGCCCCGCTGCACCGACGCGAGCACCATGCTCTGGACGGCGCTGGTGGTGCCGCCGACCATCAGGAAGGCGTGGGCCGCGCCGAAGGCGTCGGCCGCCAGCTCCTCGGCCTCGCGGATCACCGAGACGGGATGGCAGAGATTGTCCAGCGGCTTCATGGAGTTGACGTCCATGCCCACGCACCGCTCCCCCAGCAGCCGCACCAGCTCCGGGTTGCCGCGGCCGCGCTTGTGGCCCGGCACGTCGAAGGGCACCACCCGCAGGCTCCGGAAGTGCTCCAGAGCCTCGTAGATGGGCGCGCGGGTCTGATCCAGCTGCTTCAACCGGCAGCCGCCTCCTTCCATCAGTAGATGTTCTGGCCGCTGAAGATTTCGATCATCTCGCGGCTCAGGTTGTTGGTGATCTCCAGGCGCACCTGCGGCGGCAGCTCACTGACGTCGGTCCGGAACAGGTAGTCCTGCAGGTCGATGCTCCGGCGCATCATCCGCGTGTGGAACAGGTTTGCGCTGTAGACGTTCATGTCCACGGCGTCGTACCGCTGGAGGATGTCCTCGCTGATGTAGTCCTGGATCGAAGTGACCCGGTGGTCCATGAACAGCTTCCGCCCGTGCACGTCCCGGGTGAAGCCGCGGACCCGGTAGTCCATGGTGATGATGTCCGAGTCGAAAGAGCCGATCAGGTAATCCAGCGTGGACAGCGGCGTGATCTCCCCGCAGGTGGCCACGTCGATGTCCACCCGGAACGTGGCCAGGCTCGTCTCCGGGTGGTACTCCGGGTACGTGTGCACCGTCACGTGGCTCTTGTCCAGGTGGGCCAGCTGCGTGTCCCCGGCCGGGACCATGGAGCCCTCGGCGATCAGGATCGCCACCGACGCCCCCTGGGGCTCGTAGTCCTGCCGGGCGATGTTGAGGATCCGCGCGCCGATCATGTCGGTCAGCGTCGTCAGGATGCCGGTCAGGCGCTCGGCGTTGTACTGCTCGTCGATGTAGGCAATGTACTCCCGCTGCTCCCGGGGGTACTTGGCGTAGCAGACATCGTAGATGTTGAAGCTCAGCGCCTTCGTCAGGTTGTTGAAGCCGTACAGTCTCAGTTTTTCGCCCATGGCAAGCCCTCCGTCCGCCGTTTCCGGCAGTTTCCGCAAAAAAAGACAGCATGCGGAATCGCATACTGTCTGTAACACACGGATGCCTGGCGGGCGCCGCCGCAGGCGGCCTCCCAAACAGCTTCATAACAGAGTCTATATAGCAAATACTTACTTTTACTACTCTTTATTGACCGTTTTACAAGTTGATGCGGTTCCCACAGCGTGGTACAAAATTCAACTCATAAAATTGAGCTTCGAACTCAATCAATAACGGCGGCGCGCGGCCGCCCGGCGGCAGTTGACCCGGCTGTCCGATGGCCTTTCCCCCTGGCGGGTGGTCGAAGAAATATTTGCATGGATACTCTGTCAGGAACTCATATCACATAGCAGTCTCAGTATACCGGCTCGGGGCGGCTTTGTCAATAGCTCCGCCGGTCAACTGGCGGAAAAAAACGGCCGCGGCGCTGGTATGCTGAAGGTGCAATTTCAGAAGAAGGAGGCGCCCGCCGTGAAACGCTTCATCCTGCTGCTCTGCATTCTGATCCTCGCCGTGCTGGCCGCGGCCGTTCGGATGCTCCCCAGCCCCACCGTCCCGCCCGATCCCACCGCGGAGGCCGTCGGCCCCCAGGGAACGTACAGCCGGGCGGACGCCCCCGCGCCGCAGCAGGGCGTCCGCTGCCCGGCCTGCGGCGGCCGTGTGGACGTCCGCACGCTGGAGGCCGACGGCGGCGACGTTGCCGTCACCTCCCACACCACCACTGACCACGAGACCGGCGCCACCGTCCGGCACCGCTGCTACACGCTCCCCGACGGCGACACCGTGTCCATGGGCCGCGTGACCAGCGGCGGCAATCTGGACGGGCCGGTGCTGGCCCGGTGGCGGATGCCGGCGGACGGCGGGGTGCTCCGCTGGTACGATGTCCGGGCCGAGCACTGGCGGGAGGCGCCGCTGGCTCCCGGCACCGTCCGCGCCGGCTGCATTTTCCTGACCGGCAGCGACGGCGGCGAGACCATGATCTACACGCCCAAGGTCTACGACGACCTGGGCAGCGGCACCCTCCGCTACGAGCCGCGGCTGGACGGCGCCCTGGAGATCACGGCCGACGGCGACGGGCTGCTGCTGGAGCTGACCGTGCCGCAGCTGCCGGCCGGCAGCTGCGCCGACTGGACGGCCGTATCCTCCTCCGGGCCGCTGCTGGACTGGGCCGGCGGCAACGACGGCGGCTTCTGGTCGGCCTACACCCTGGACGGTGTGGGCAAATGGTGCTACGACGGGTACTACTACCCCTCGCCGGAGACGTACACCCCCAGCGGCGAGAACTGCCACTACCGGCTTCCGGCCGCCTACCTCGTCAGGAGCTGGGTCTACGGCGCGCCCCAGGTCCGGGCCGCCCGGGACCTGGCCGTGGCCGGCCTCGACACGATGCTCCTGCAGCAGACCGACGGCGGCTGGTTTCCCACCCTGCCGGAGAGCCAGTGGCTGCAGGGGGACTACGGGATCGGCGGCGGCTTCTACGACACCCGCTTCAACACGGAGCTGGTGCTGCTGTACGACAAGGCGGCCGAGTGGTTCCCGTGCCGGACGTTCGACGCCGCCATGGACCGCTACTTCGACTTCTTCCTGGATTACGCCGCCGGCCACCACACCGCCACCGACGGCGGCGGCTGGCTGGTAGCCGACTACTTCCACCCCGACGGCGGTCTGCCGACCCACACGTCCCTGAACCACCAGCTCTCGGAGATCCTCTGCCTGTACCACTTCGCCGGCCGGCTGGAGCGGCCGGAGCTGGCCCGGCTGGCCGGCCGGATGCTCCGGGCCGTGGAGGACACGGAGGCCCGGTGGCGCAAGTCCGACGGCAGCCTCCACTACGCCCGCTATCCCGACGGCACGTTCGGCGGCGTGGACTACCCGTACCTGACGTACAACGACCTGTTCCAGCTCCAGGCGTACCTGTCGGAACAGGGCCGGCCCTCGGCGGCGCTGCAGCGGCTCATGGACGGCAAGCGCGCCTGGATGGACGCCAACGGCGTCACCGGCTACCTGCGGTAGGAGTTTTTCCGCCCGGGGACTTGACGGCGCCGGGGGAAGATAGTATTCTTTAAGGAGTCAGACAAGTGGATACGACGCAGCCGGCGGGAGAAACAGGTGCGAGACCTGTGCAGTGCCGCTACTGTAACGGCGCCCGCGCGCCGGAGCCAGAACGCCGGCCGGCTGCATTGCTCCGCGCCGCGCGTCACGGCCGCCGGAGGCCCGCCGGCTCTGCCCCGGGCGCCCCAGGCGCCGCGGCGGCAGGGCCGTTTTTTGCCGTATCCGCGATTCCAGAGAGAAAACCGGTGATGCACACCCATGAACATTCAGATGATCGGCATCGACCACACCACCGCCCCGGTGGAGGTGCGGGAGGCGTTCTCCTTCACCACCACCGTCCAGGCGGAGCGGATGGCCGCGGCCGCGGCCCTGCCGGGCGTGCTGGGGGCGCTGCTGCTGTCCACCTGCAACCGCACGGAGCTGTGGGTCCACTGCCGCCCCGACGCCGAGCCGGACCTGATCGGCTGCCTCTGCGCCGCCGCCGGCGCCGACCCGGCGGCGTACGGCGGCCGCTTCCGCGCCCGCCGGGGCGAGGAGGCCGTGGCGTACCTGTTCCACATGGCCAGCGGCCTCCAGTCCCAGATCTTCGGGGACGACCAGATTCTCACCCAGGTCAAGGAGGCCCTGGACCGGGCCCGGGCTTCCCTCTGCACCGACACGGTGCTGGAGGTGCTGTTCCGCATGGCCATCACGGCGGCCAAGAAGGTCAAGTCCGGCATGCAGACGTCCACGGCCAACGCCGGCGCCGTGGGCTCGTGCATGGAGCTGCTGCGGTCGGAGGGATACGACTTCCGCGGCCGGAAGTGCCTCGTCATCGGCAACGGCCGCATGGGAAAGCTGGCCGCCACGGCCCTGCGGGAGGCCGGCGCCGACGTGACCGTCACCGTCCGGCAGTACCGCAGCGGCGTGGTGGAGATCCCCGTGGGCTGCGCCCGCATCGACTACGGCCGCCGCCTGGAGCTGCTGCCCGGGAGCGACATCGTCCTCAGCGCCACCACCAGCCCCAACGTCACCCTCAAGTACGACGACGTCTGCCGCGCCTCGTGGAAGCCCGGCGCGCTGTTCATCGACCTGGCCGTGCCCCGGGACATCGACCCGCGGGTGGCGGCGCTGCCCGGCATCCGTCTCTTCGACATCGACAGCTTCCGCCCGCCCGAGTCGGCCGACCTGCAGGCCCTGCGCGCCCGGGCGGAGGCGGTGCTGGCAGGGCAGATCCAGGAGTTCCTGACGTGGTACGACTGCCGCGACATGATCCCCCTGACGGACCGTCTGGCCCGGCAGTTCGCCCGGGACTCGGTGGCCCGGGTGGACACGGCCCTCAAGTCCCTGCCCCTGGACGGCGGCGACGCCGCGGGGCTCCGGAGCCAGCTGGAGGACGCGGCCCAGAAGCAGTTCCGCCGGCTGCTGTTCGCCGTGCGGGATGAGGCCGGCGCCGCCGCCTTCCGCCAGTGCCTCGGCGCCGTGGAGAAGCTGTATGGACCGTCGTAAGTTCCCGCTGTTCATCGACCTGCACGGCCGGCCCGTCGTCCTCTGCGGCGGCGGGAAGATCGCCGCGCGGCGGGCGGCGACGCTGGCGCTGTTCGGCCCGGAGCTGACGGTCATCGCCCCGGAGATCGCCCCGGAGATCCGGGCCCTGCCCGGTGTCCGCTGCATCGAGACCCCGTGCGACCCGGCGCATCTGCCGGAGGCCGTCCTGGTCCTGGCAGCCACCGACGACCCGGCCGTCAACGCCGCCGTGGCCGCCGCCTGCCGGGCCCGGGGCGTCCCGGTGAACAACGCCTCGGACCAGGCCCAGTGCGACTTTCAGTTCCCGGCCGTGGCCGTCCGGGGCGACCTGGTGGCCGGCATCAACGCCGGCGGCACCGACCATTCCCTGGTCCGCCGGGCCGCGGCGGCCATCCGCAAACTGTGGGAGGAAACCGTATGACACAACTTCGCATCGGCAGCCGGGAGAGCCGGCTGGCCGTGATACAGTCGGAGCTGGTGGCCGATTACCTGCGCGGCCGCGGCGTGGACGCGCCTCTCGTCACCATGAAAACCACCGGCGACCGGATCCTCGACCGCCGTCTGGACGAGATCGGCGGCAAGGGCCTGTTCGTCAAGGAGCTGGACCGGGCCCTGCGGGAGGGGCGGACGGAGCTGTCGGTCCACTCGTGCAAGGACCTGCCCATGGACGTGCCGGACGACCTGCCCGTCGTGGGCTACTCCCGCCGGGAGGACCCGCGGGACGTGCTGGTGCTGCCCGAGGGCTGCACCGCGTGGGACCGGAGCCGGCCCGTGGGCTGCTCCAGCCGCCGCCGGATGCTCCAGCTGCAGGACCGGTACCCGGACGTGACGTTCGCCACGGCCCGGGGCAACGTGCTGACCCGGCTGGCCAAGCTGGACGGCGGCCAGTACGGCGCGCTGATTCTGGCCGCCGCCGGCCTGAAGCGGCTGGGCCTGGAGGGCCGGATCCACCGGTACTTCGAGCCGGAGGAGATGATCCCCGCCGCCGGACAGGGCATCCTGTGCCTCCAGGGCCGCCGCGGCGTGGACTATTCGGCGCTGGACGGCTTCCTGGACCGTGAGGCCGCCGCCTGCGCCGAGGCGGAGCGGGCCTTCGTCCGGACGCTGGACGGCGGCTGCTCCAGCCCCATTGCCGCCTTCGCCCGGGTGGCCGGCGGCACACTGCGGCTCCGGGGCCTCTACTACAGCGAGGCCTCCGGCGGCCACATCACCGGCACCCTGGAGGGGCCGGCTTCGGAGGCGGCCGCCCTGGGGGCCGCCCTGGCCCGCCGTCTGCGGGCCGATCTGGACGGAGGTGACAGACCATGAGCGGCATCGTCTATCTGGTGGGCGCCGGCCCCTCGGACGTGGGGCTGCTGACGTGCCGCGGCCGCGAGGTGCTCTCAGAGGCCGACGTGGTGGTGTACGACGCCCTGGTGGGCGAGGCCATCCTGGCGCTGGTGCCGCCGCGGGCCGCGTGCATCAACGTGGGCAAGCGCTCCCACAACCACACCCGCACCCAGCAGGAGATCAACGAAATCCTTCTGGAAGAAGCCCAAAAGGGCAACCGCGTCGTCCGCCTCAAGGGCGGCGACCCGTTCCTGTTCGGCCGCGGCGGCGAGGAGCTGGAGCTGCTGGCCCGGCACGGCGTCCCGTACGAGATCGTGCCGGGCGTCACGTCTGCCGTGGCCGTGCCGGCGTACAACGGCATCCCGGTGACGCACCGGGACTTCTGCTCGTCGGTCCACATCGTCACGGCCCACCGCCGCGGCGACGGGCCGCTGGACATCGACTTCGGCGCCCTGGCGCGCACCGGCGGGACGCTGGTGTTCCTCATGGGCGTGACGGCCCTGCCGGACGTGTGCCGCGGGCTGCTGGAGGCCGGGATGGACCCGGAGACGCCGGCAGCCGTGCTCCACCGGGGCACCTCCGCCCGGCAGAAGCGGGTCGTCTCCACCCTGGCGAGGCTGCCGGAGGACGCCCGGGAGATGGCCGCCCCGTCGATCATCGTCGTGGGAAAGGTCTGCGCCCTGGCGCAGGACTTCGCCTGGGCCGAGAAGCGGCCGCTCCACGGCCGGCGCTACCTGGTCACCCGCCCCCGCACCCGGGCCTCGGCCCTGGTGAAGCGGCTGCGGGACCTGGGCGGCGAGGTGGTGGAGCTGCCGACCATCGAGCTGCGGCCCGTGGCCGACGCGAGCCTGGACGGCCTGGACGCCAGCGCCTGGCTGGTGCTCACGAGCCCGTCAGGGGCGGACATCTTCCTGGACCTGCTGCGGGCGCGCCGGCGGGACGTGCGGAGCCTGGCCCACCTGCAGATCGCGGCCCTGGGCGCCGGCACCGCCGCGGCCCTGGAGGCCCGGGGCATCGTCCCGGACCTGGTTCCGCCCACGTACTCGGCGGCGGCTCTGGGCGAGGCCCTGGCCGCCCGGGTGCGGCCAGGGGAGACGGTGTTCCTGGCCCGGGCCAGGCAGGGCAGCCCCGACGTGACGGCCCGCCTGGCCGCCGTGGAGGGCGTCACCGTGCTGGACACGGCCATCTACGAGACGGTCCTGACCCGGCCGCCGATTCTGGAGCCCCTGCAGCTGCTGGAGGGCGACACGTGGGCCGTGTTCACCAGCGCGTCCACGGTCCGCGGCTTCGCGGCCGCCGCCGGCAGCGACGAGCTGTCCGCCGTCCGCGCCCTGTGCATCGGGGAGCAGACGGCCGCCCAGGCCCGGAAGTACGGCATGGCCGTCCGTGTGGCGGAGCAGGCCACGGTGGACGGCCTAGTGGATTTGGCAATACAGTGCGCAAAGGAGGAAGCGTCATGGATCTGATTCATCGGCCCCGCCGCCTGCGCCGCAGCGAGACGCTGCGGAAAATGGTGCGCGAGACCCGCGTGAGCAAGTCGTCCCTGATCTACCCGATGTTCGTGGTGGAGGGGCAGAACGTGCAGGAGGAGATTCCCTCCATGGCCGGCCAGTACCGCTGGAGCATCGACCGGCTGCCGGAGCAGGCGGAGGCGCTGCTGAAGCTGGGTGTCGACAAGGTCATGCTCTTCGGCATCCCCGGCCACAAGGACGCCTGCGGCAGCGAGGCGTACGCCGAGCACGGCGTCGTCCAGGAGGCCATGCGGGCGCTGAAGGCCCGGTTCCCGGAGCTGTACCTGATCGGCGACGTGTGCATGTGCGAGTACACGTCCCACGGCCACTGCGGCATCCTCGACGGCGACTACGTGGACAACGACCGGACGCTGGAGTACCTGGCGAAGATCGCCGTCAGCCAGGTGCAGGCCGGCGCCGACATGGTGGCCCCGTCGGACATGATGGACGGCCGCGTGGCCGCCATCCGCGACGCCCTGGATGACGCCGGCTACGTCAACACGCCCATTCTGTCGTACGCCGTCAAGTACGCCTCGTCGTTCTACGGCCCGTTCCGCGACGCGGCCGACTCGGCCCCGGCCTTCGGCGACCGGAAGCAGTACCAGATGGACTACCACAACAGCCGTGAGGCCGTCAAGGAGGCCCTGACCGACGTGGACGAGGGTGCCGACCTGCTGATGGTCAAGCCGGCCATGGCCTACGGCGACATCATCGCCCGGGTCAAGGAGGTCACGGACGTGCCCGTGGCCGCCTACAGCGTCAGCGGCGAATACTGCATGGTCAAGACGTGCGGCCGCCTGGGCTACGTGGACGAGACGGCCATGCTCTGCGAGATCGCCGCCTCCGCCTTCCGCGCCGGCGCCGACATCTACCTGAGCTACTTCGCCCCGGAGCTGGCCCGGGCCATGGACGAGGGGAGGATCGGCTGATGACGAGATCGGAGCAGCTCTTCGCCCGGGCCCGGGCCGTGATCCCCGGCGGCGTCAACAGCCCCGTCCGGGCCTTCGGCTCCATCGGCATGGGCCCGAAGTTCATCGCCTCGGCCAGCGGCAGCCGCATGACCGACGCCGACGGCACCGAGTACATCGACTTTGTGGGCTCCTGGGGCCCCATGATCCTGGGCCACGCCCACCCGGCCGTGGAGGCCGCCGTGGCCGAGGCCGCGGCCCAGGGGCTGAGCTTCGGCGCCGCCACGGAGCGGGAGGTGGAAATGGCGGAGCTCCTCTGTCGGGCCGTGCCGTCGCTGGAGATGGTGCGCATGGTCAACTCCGGCACCGAGGCCGTCATGAGCGCCATCCGCACGGCCCGCGGCTTCACCGGCCGCGACAAGATCGTCAAGTTCAACGGCTGCTACCACGGCCACAGCGACGCGCTGCTGGTGCAGGCCGGCTCCGGCGTCATGACGGCCGGCGTGCCGGACAGCGCCGGCGTCCCCGCCGGCTGCACCCGGGACACGCTGACCGCCGCCTACAACGACCTGCCGGGCCTCCGGGCCCTGCTGGAGGCCAACCGGGACCAGGTGGCCGCGGTGATCGTGGAGCCGGTGGCCGCCAACATGGGCGTGGTGCCGCCGGCGCCGGGCTTCCTCCAGGGGCTGCGGCAGCTGTGCGACGAGTTCGGCGCCCTGCTGATCTTCGACGAGGTCATCACCGGCTTCCGCCTGGCCATGGGCGGCGCCCAGGCGTACTACGGCGTCCGGCCGGACCTGACCACCTTCGGCAAGATCATCGGCGGCGGCATGCCCGTGGGCGCCTACGGCGGCCGGCGGGACGTGATGGGCGTGGTGGCGCCCCTGGGGCCGGTGTACCAGGCCGGCACCCTCAGCGGCAACCCGGTGGCCATGGCCGCGGGCCTGGCCCAGCTGCGGCTGCTGGACGCCCATCCCCAGTGGTACGAGGACCTGAACCGCACCGGCGACCGCTTCTTCGGCGAGATGGAGGCCGTCGTCCGGGAGGCCGGCCGGCCCTGGCACGTGAACCACGTGGGCTCCCTGGGCAGCCTGTTCTGCACGGAGACGCCCGTCACCGACTACGCGTCGGCCAAGACCAGCGACACGGCGGCCTTCGCCGCCTGCGCCCGGAACTTCTTCGACCACGGGATCTACGTGGCCCCGTCCCAGTTCGAGGCCATGTTCCTCTCCACGGCCCACACCGACGCGGAGCTGGACCGCACCCTGGACGTCCTGCGGACGTACCTGCGCACCGCGCCGTAACGCTCCGGCCGCACGAAAAAAGCGCCCGCTTGGGCGCTTTTTCGTGTCTTGTTGGGCGCGCTTCACGGCACCTCCTCCGGCGGGCAGTACCAGGTCAGCCCGCCGTCGTCGCTGTGCAGGAAGATCGTCGTCTCCCCGCCGTCGCTGCGGTGGACCGTGATGGGGTACGTCCCCTCCAGGCCGTCGAACGTAGGCGACCACGGGGTGAAGCGGCAGCCGGCGTCCCGATACGCCTCCGGGAGCGGGACCTCCAGCCGCGCCCACGTCCCGCCGCCGTCGGACGTCCACCAGATGTCCGGGCCGGCGTCCGCAAAGTAGCGGTAGCTGATGAAGCCGACCTGCTGGGAGGCGAAGCCGGCGCCGGTGAGGACGGAGATGTGCTGCCCGTAAGGCGTGCCGATCTCGCGCCACGTCTCCCCGGCGTCAGCAGTCAGGAAGATCCGCAGCGCCTGGTGGTTCATGGAGACCCCCGACGTCAGCACCAGATACCCGTCCCGGCCGTTGAAGCCGATGTAGCCGCCGGCGTACTCCATGGGCTCCCGGTACGCGCCCTGGAACGCCATCCCCCGGCTCTCCGTGACGGTGGTCTCCCACCAGGACTCGCCGCCGTCGCCGCTCAGGAGGAGCCGGACGGGGCTCTCCGGCACGATGACGGCGATGCAGTCGCCGTCGAGCCAGACCCACTGGCCTTCGTCCAGCTGCTCCTGCAGGTAGGCAGGGTCCGGGTCGGACAGCGCCCCGGCGATCCACGCTGCGAAGCCCAGGCGCGTCCCCACCGCTAGGGCGGTGGTCATGCCCAGCAGCAGGATCGCCGCGGCGAGCCAAACGGGCCGCCAGGCCCGCCGCTTCCGCTTCCCGCCGGGGCCGCACGGCGACGCCTCCAGGATGTACGCATCGTCCACGTGTGACAGCATCATCAGCATGCGCTCCTCGTTCATACCCCAATGCCCTCCTGTTCCAGAAACGTCTTCAGCGCGCGCCGCGTGCGCAGCAGGACCATCTTCACTTTGCTCTCACTGAGGGCGAAGTCGGCGGAAATCTCCCGGATGGAGCTGCAATACCAGTACCGGCGCATGAAAATCTTCCGCTTTTCCGGCGGCAGGGCGCCGAGAAACCGGTTCATCCGCTCCGCGAACGCCAGCTCGTCCACCAGCTGCTCTGCCGGGTTCTGCCCCGTGCATTCCCGCAGCTCGTCCAGCAGCAGCGGGACCTGGCCGGCGCCGCGCTTCTCCGCCCGGGCCCCCTCCCACCGGTTCAGCGCCAGGTTGCGGGTGATCTTCCCCAGGAACGCGGCTAGGCGGGCGGGGCGCTGGTCCGGCATGGCATTCCACGCCCTCCAGTATGTGTCGCTGACGCACTCCTCGCTGTCCTCCTCGTTCTGCAGGATGTTGTAAGCGATGGTGCGGCAATAGGGCCCGTATTTGCGGGCGGTCTCCGAGATGGCGTCCTCGGAGCGCATCCAGTACAGGCGGACGATCTGCGCATCCTCCACGGCAGGCTCCCTCCCCTCTGCGGTACGGCCGTTCACTGTAATACACCGGAAGCGGCGCGCCGGCGTCACGCGGCCAATAGATTTCCGTCCGAATCTGCACGGTTGATTTGTTCACAATTTTCGGGTATGCTAGGGGCAGAATCCAAATCCGACCCAAGAGAGAGGGATCTGCCATGTACTTTGATGTCACCTACATCGTCCTGGTGCTGCCGGCGGTGCTGTTCGCCCTGTGGGCCAGCGCCCGGGTCAACGGGACGTTCCGCCGCTATCAGCAGCAGTACTCCCGCCGCCGGATCACCGGCGCGGCGGCCGCCCGGGCCGTCCTGGACGCCAACGGGCTGTACGACGTGCGCATCGAGCGCGTCTCCGGCAGCCTCACCGACCACTACGACCCCCGGGACAACGTGATCCGCCTGTCCGACTCCGTCTACAGCGACACCTCCACCGCCGCCATCGGCGTGGCGGCCCACGAGGCCGGCCACGCCATCCAGTACGCCACCGACTACGCCCCCATCCGCCTGCGGGCGGCCATCCTCCCCATCACGAACCTGGGCTCCAAGCTGGCGCTGCCGCTGATCCTCATCGGCCTGGTGTTCATGTACTACAGCCAGGCGTTCGTCACCGTCGCCTACATCGGCATCGCGTGCTTCGCCCTGTCGGCCCTGTTCCAGCTGGTGACGCTGCCCACCGAGTACAACGCCAGCCGCCGCGCCCTGCAGGCCATCGAGGCCGGGCAGCTTCTCGACGGCGACGAGATGGAGGGCGCCCGCAAGACGCTCTCGGCCGCCGCCCTGACGTACGTGGCGGCCCTGGCCGTGTCCCTTGCCCAGCTGCTGCGGCTGCTGGTGCTGGTGGGCGGCCGCCGGCGGAACGACTGAGATGGACTGGCTGGAGGACGTGAACGGCCGGCTCCGGAAGCGCCGCGCCGTACTCTTTGCCCGTGACAACCCGCTGATCGCAGAAGTGACGGCGGCCCTGCAGACGCAGGGCCGCCGTACCGTCGTGCTCTGGGCGCTGGATCTGGCCGCGGAGATGGCGGCAGAACTCGCCCGCCGCCTGCCCGGCGAGGATCGGCCGGTCCAGGCGCTGCTGGCGTCGGCCGCCTGGGCCCGCGGGCAGGCGCCCATGGCAGTCGCCCGCCGGGCCATCCTGGCCTGCCACGGCCTGGCCCGGGAGCTGGACGACCCGGCCGCCATCGCCCTCTGCCACGCCGTGGGGCAGGCCTGCTCCGTCGTCCACACCGTGGGCCACGGCCCCGGCGGCCCCATGTACGAGCTGACGGCCCTGGTGCGCCGGCTGGGGCCCGACGGCTGCCACGGCCCGGTGGAGGCCCGGCAGCGGCTGTATCTGGAGAAGCTCCGGCTCTGGGCCGCCGCCGGCACGCCGGGTCCCTGGGCCCCGTTCCTCCGGGATGCAGCCCCATAGCCGCGGGCCGCGAGACTGTCAAAGAAACCGCTCCAGCCGAAGGATTCGGAGGGAGGGAAAGTGTGAAAGGGGACCGTCAGGGTCCCCTTTCGCGTTCAATCAAACCCGAAT
>CAJFNY010000117.1 GCA_904395865.1 uncultured Oscillospiraceae bacterium | reverse complement strand
GAGCGTGCCGGAGCGCAACCGCCCGCTGCGCGGGCGGCACTTGGCGCGGAGGCGGAACCGTCAGGGTTCCCCTGCGCGTTCAATCAAGCTCGAATTTGCAACTTTTGGAAGTTGCAAATTCGTAGCAGCTTGTCAAAAAATTCTCGTGAGAGACTTTTTTGACAAGCTGGCGCGCCGCCTGCGGATGCAGGCGGCGCGCATTCGTTCTACCGGTGCGCCTCCAGCCAGGCGCGGAGGTCGGCCAGGCCGGCGGGGCTCATGGGCACGGTGCACTCGGCCTCCACCTGGCTCATCTCCAGGCAGTACGGCCCGTGCCACAGCTGGCCGTGGATGGAGCTGGCCGCCAGGTTGACCTCCTTCGGCGTGGCCATGACCACCTCCGGCGTCAGCATGAAGCGCAGGGCGCCGAGGCTGCCGGAAAAGCGGTTGCTGTTCTCAAAGTAGTGGAGCGTCGGCAGGTACAGCTCCCGGGAATCCTCCATGCTCACCCCTCCGTCAGCTGCTCCATCTCGTCCAGGAGCCGGCCGAACAGGTCCAGGGCGTCCTGCACCGGCGCGGCCGTCGTCATGTCGACGCCGGCGCCGCGCAGCAGGTCGATGGGCGGCCGGCTGCAGCCGCCGGACAGGAAGCCCAGATAGTCCGCCACGGCCGGGGCGCCCTCCCGCAGGATCCGGCGGGACAGGGCGATGGCCGCCGCGTAGCCGGTGGCGTACTGGAACACGTAGTAATTGTAGTAAAAGTGGGGGATCCTGGCCCACTCCAGGTCGATCTGCTCGTCGAGGACCATCTCCGGGCCGAAGTACCGCGCGTTCAGCGCCCGGTACTCCCGGCAGAGGGTCTCCGCCGTCAGGGGGACGCCCTGGGCGTTCAGCTCGCCCATGCGCAGCTCGAACTCGGCGAACATGGTCTGGCGGTACAGCGTGCCCTTGAACTGCTCCAGGAAGTGGTTCAGCAGGCTGGCCCGCTCCCGCCGGTCGGTGGTCCGGCCCAGCAGGTGCTCCATGAGCAGGGCCTCGTTGCACGTGGAGGCCACCTCGGCCACGAAGATCACGTAGTCGGCGTACACCGGCGGCTGGTGCCTGTTGGACAGGTACGAGTGGACGGCGTGGCCCATCTCGTGGGCCAGGGTGAACTGACTGTCCAGCGTGCCGTTGTAGTTCAGCAGCACGTACGGGTGGACCCGGGCGCCGGCGGAGTACGCGCCGGAGCGCTTGCCGGGGTTCTCGTAGACGTCGATCCACCGGTTGGCGAAGCCCTCCCGCAGGATGGCGCCGTACGCCTCTCCCAGGGGCGCCAGCCCCTCCAGGACCGTCTGCCGCGCCTCCTCGTACGGGATCTTCCGGCGGACGCCCTCCACCAGCGGGGCGTAGACGTCGTACATGTGCAGCTCGTCCAGGCCCAGGAGCTTCCTGCGCAGGGCCACGTACCGGTGCAGCTTGTCCAGGTTGCGGTTGACCGTCTCGATGAGGCTGCGGTAGACGGACGTGGGCACCTCGGTGCCGTCCAGCGCCGCGTCCAGGGGCGTGGGGTACTTCCGGGCCGCGGCGTAGAACTGCAGCTGCTTCACCTGGGCCGACAGGACGGCGGCCACGGTGTTGCGGAACTGGCCGTACGGCGCGTAGTAATTCTCGAAGGCCGACCTGCGCAGCTGCCGGTCGGGCCGCTCCAGCAGGGAGACGTACGTGCCCTGGGTCAGGGCGTGGCGCTGGCCGCGGCTGTCCACGGCGTCCTGGAACGTCAGGTCGGCATCGGCGAACAGGGAGTAGATGGCGTCCGGCGCCTGGGCCATCTCGCCAGCGGCGGCCAGCAGCTTCTCCTCCGCCGGGGAGAGGACGTGCTCCCGCCGGCGGCGCAGCCGCTGGAAGTACCGGCGGTACAGCTCCAGCCCCGGCGTCTCCGCCAGATACCGCTCCAGCGTCCCGTCGGGGATGGCCAGCAGCTCCGGCACGGCGAAGCTCGTCCGCGACGCCGCCTCCACCCAGACGGCAGTCACCCGGTCGGTCATGGCCTGGTACTTGGCCACGCGGGTGTCCTCGTCGCTGCGGCGCTGGGCGTAGTTGGCCAGCTTGTCCAGCAGCAGGCTCACGGCCTCGTCCAGCCGCAGATACGCCAGCAGCGTCTCCCCCGACGAGCCCAGCCGCCCGGCGTACGCCGGGAACTCGTCCAGCCTCGCCTGCAGGGCCGTGAAGTCGGCCTCCCACGCTTCGTCGGTGGCGTACAGATCTTCCAGGGCCCAGAGATCCCGCTCCGGCCGCTGGCTGCGCTCGAGAATGGTTTCTGCCATACAACTTCCCTCCGTAGGTGTTCAGGATACGGATATTTTACCACACTTCCCCCGGCGGCACAATCGCGGGGGAAAATTTTTGCCCCCGCTGCCGCGTGACACGATGGCGGCACATCCCGGTCTTTCCGCACCCGGGGCAGGTCAGCCGGCGGCGCGTGAACGTGTGATACGCCCGGACGCATTCGCCCGGGCCGGGTTGGCAGGGGACGGCCGGCTGCCGGGACCCGGCGGGAGAAATCCCGCGCCCCGTTGACTTTCTCCGCCGGGGATGGTACCATAAATTCCGTTGAATTTTGCAGACGGAGACGAGCGGGCAAGGTTTCCGCGGTACCGGCCCCGTAACGACATTCGGAAAGGAGCAACGCCATGAGCAGAGCCGACGAGCTGTATCTTCAAACGTGCCGCCAGATTCTTGACCACGGCGTCTGGGACACCGACCTGGACGTCCGCCCCCGCTGGGAGGACGGGACGCCGGCCCACACGGTCAAGACCTTCGGCGTCGTCAACCGGTACAACCTGGCCGAGGAGTTCCCCATCATGACCCTGCGGCGCACGGCCTTCCGCTCGTGTGTCGACGAGCTGCTGTGGATCTGGCAGAAGAAGTCCAACCGGGTGGCCGACCTGCGGAGCCACGTCTGGGACGCCTGGGCCGACGAGGCCGGCACCATCGGCAAGGCGTACGGCTACCAGCTCTCCGTCCCCTACGACTTCCCCCAGGGGCGGATGGACCAGGTGGACAACGTCCTCTGGTGCCTCCGGAACGACCGGGCCTCCCGCCGGATCCTCACGAGCCTCTACAACTTCGCCGACCTCCACGAGATGGCCCTGTACCCCTGCGCCTACTCCATGACGTTCAACGTCTCGGGGAACACCCTCAACGCCGTGCTGAACCAGCGCTCCCAGGACATGCTGGCCGCCAACAACTGGAACGTGGTGCAGTACGCGGTGCTGGTGCACATGATGGCCCAGGTCTCGGGCCTGCAGGCCGGCGAGCTGGTCCACGTGATCGCCGACTGCCACATCTACGACCGGCACGTCCCCCTGGTGGAGGCGCTGCTGAAGAACGAGCCGTACGCCGCGCCGGCGTTCCGCATGGATCCGTCGGTGACGGATTTTTACGACTTCACCGTGGACAGCTTCTCGCTGGAGGGGTACCGGTACGGCCCCTTTGACCACAGGATCCCGGTGGCGGTGTAACCATGCAGATCATCGTCAACGTCACGGAAAACTGGGGCATCGGCCGTGAGGACCGGCTGCTGGTGTCCATCCCGGCGGACCTGCGCCGCTTCCGCCAGCTGACGGAGGGGCACACGGTGATCCTGGGCCGCAAAACCCTGGCCACGTTCCCCGGCGGCCGGCCGCTGAAGAACCGGCGGAACCTGGTGCTCAGCCGCGACCCGGACTTCGCTCCGGCGGGGGCGGAGGTGTACCGCAGCGTGCCGGCGCTGCTGGCGGCGTGCCGCGGCCTGCCGGACGACGACCTCTGGGTCATCGGCGGGGCCAGCCTGTACGAGCAGCTGCTGCCGTACTGCACCGCCGCCCGGGTCACAAAGACGGCCTGCACGCTGCCGGCCGACCGCTTCTTCCCCAACCTGGACGCCCTCCCCGGCTGGACCGTCTCGGCCCGCTCCCCCGTCCAGGAGTCGGACGGCCTCGCCTTTCAGTACGTCGATTACGTCAACGCCAATCCCCTGCCCCGGTAATCCGGAGCAGGGGATTTTGGCGCTTTTGTCCCTTTTGTCCGGGCATGGACGGCGGCGCCCCGTCCGTCAGCCGCGCGGCGGTATTCGCATAACATCTCATGGTACCGGCGCGGCACCGCGGCGCAGGAATATCCATACGCCGGACGATGGTCATCGCGCTCTGCAGCCAGGGCACCATTCCGAACTGTGAAAATCCAGTCCCCTTTGCGGGAAGCTACGTTTTTTCTCCGTAGTCTGCAGACATCCACCGCCGAAATGCGCCATCTTCCCGGAAATACTGCGGAACATGGAAGCCGTCCCCTGCGAAGCTCCGTGTGGGTCCGGCGCAGCTGTACGCTTTTCTTCAGTGTAACATGATTCACAATTTATGGCAACAGAAACGACGCCGCTCGTGCAAACTGCACAAGCGGCGTCCGGATGCCTGCCGATGATCGCCGCACGCCGTACTCTACAGGCGGAACACGGCGCAGCGGCGCAGATAGTCCACGGAGCTGCGGACGGTGCGCAGGACCGTCCCGTCGTCCGGGTGCAGGAACGCGAAGGACAGATCGTGCGCGCGCACCCGGAAGCCGATGGGCAGCTCCAGGGAGCACGGGATGGCGGGCGTCCGCGCCTCCAGCGCGGAAAGGATCCCGGGGATGTCCAGCTGGCCGCCGCCGATGGCCTCGTTGTAAATCCAGCCGTCCCGGAGGCTGGCGTCCTTCAGATGCAGGTACGTGGGCGTGACGGCCGCGTCCCGCAGGTCGGCCGCCATGTCGATCTGCCCGCGGGCGAAGCGGAAGTTGTTGCCGGTATCGTACGTATATCCCACGTGCAGCTCCCGCAGGGCCCCGAACACCGGGCCGCACTGGGCGGCCGTCCCGACGATGTCCCCGTACGACTCCAGCTGCAGGGCGACGCCCAGCTCCTCCGCCAGCGCGGCCGCCTGCCGGACGTGCTCCAGAAAGACGGGGTACCGCTCCGGCGGGCCGCAGCGGGTGTTGACCACCCGGGCCCCCACCGCGCCGGCGAAGCGCAGCTTCTTCAGGAGCCGTGAGAAGCTGGCGGGGTCGGTCATGTCGCAGTGGCCGGAGACGGCGTGGCAGACGAGCCCCCGGCTGTCCAGCGCGCTGCGGACCCGGGCCACGTCGCCGGGGGTCAGCCGGTCCACGTCGATCTGCTCCGAGACGCCGTCGATGGCCGCCAGCTCCACGTGGGTAAAGCCGCAGGCCCGGGCCACGTCCAGGGCGTGGAGCAGGTCGCTGCCGGGGACGCTGTTGGTGCAGAGGCAGAACGGCTCCAGGCGAATCACACGCACCCCTCCTTTGAAAATTCCAGCATGACCTTGGCGTGGCCGCCCCGGGCCTTCTCCTGGTACGCCTCCACGCCCCGTTCAAAGGGATAGAGGCCGGTGATGACCTCCTCCAGCTTCAGCCGCGGGGCCATCCGGAGCGCGTCCGGAAAGCAGCCGCTGGGAACGGCCACCGCCGAAAGCGTCGCGTCCTTCCAGTAGAGCGACATCAGGTTCACCTCCAGCAGGAAGTCCATGCCGTACAGCCCGAAGTACACCACCGAGCCGCCGCGGGCGACCAGCTGGAACGCCCGGCGGGCCGACTCCCGGTCGCCGGAGATCTCCAGGACCGCGTCGTAGCCGAAGCCGCCCGTCAGCATCAGGGTCTCCGAAACGACGTTGCCCGCCAGCGGGCTCAGCGCCACGTCCGCGCCGAACCGCAGGGCCGTCTCCCGCTTGGCGGCATCCGGCTCCACCACGACGATCTTGCCCACCGGATGCTCCCGCACCAGCTTGAGGATGATCTGCCCCATGGCGCCGCAGCCCAGCAGCAGGACGTTGCTGCCGTAGGAGAGCCGCGCCTTCCGGACGGCGTGCATGGCCATCATCAGCGGCTCGATCAGGCAGGCGGCCTTCAGCGTCAGGTTCTCCGGCAGGCGGAAGGCCTGCCGCCGGTCCAGCAGCACGTACTCCTGCATGAGGCTGACCGTCTGCGCCGCGTTGATGCAGTACTCGCTGCGGTTGCTGCGGCAGGCGTCGCACAGGCCGCAGGACAGGTACGGGAGGATGGCCACCGGGTCGCCGGGGCGGAGCTCTGTGACGCTGCTCCCCACGGCGGCCACCACGCCGGAGCCCTCGTGGCCCATGACGCCGTTGGGCGGAATGGCCGCCTGGCCCCGGAGGATCAGGATCTCGTAGCCGCAGATGGACGCATACGCCATGCGCACCAGGACCTCGTCCGGCCCCGGCGCCGGCGGCAGCGGATCCTCCTGGAGCAGCCGGCTCCGGTCCTGCCGGATGTGCAGTGCCTTCACGGGAACACCTCCTTGTTCGTTTGCCGGTATCCCTGGGGTGTCAGACCAGTGGCCCTTTTGAAGACGTACGAAAAGTACTTGGCGCTCTCAAAGCCCACCAGGCTGGCAATGTCCGTAATCCGGCGGTCCGTCTTGCGCAGCAGGTACATCGCCCGGCTGATCCGCTGTTCATTCACGTATCCGCTGAACGTCTCGCCGGTCTCCCGCCGGAAGAGACGGCTCAGATACGCGGCGCTGACGTGGAAGCGCCCGGCCATGGCCTCCAGGGTCAGCGCGTCCGCCAGGTGATCGCGGACGTAGAGACAGACCTGGGAGACCACCGGATGCCGGTCCGACGACTCCGCCTCGGCCCGCTCCAGAAGCCTGCCGGCCGCCTCCTGATAGGCCGCGAAAAAGTCGGAGACCGTTCTGTGCGTCCGGAGCGGAAAGCAGGAATCGTCGCCGTCCGGCTCCGGCGCCAGCGTGTAGCGCAGGTGGTTGTACTGCAGCAGCATCTGCGAGCTCACGTAGGAGTAGACCTCCCGCGAAAGGCTGTGGCAGACCAGGTCCTCCAGCGCCTCCAGGGCCGGGCGGGCCTGCTCCATGCGGCGGCTCTGGAGCGCCTGGGACAGGGCGGAGAGCTGCTGGAGCAGCTCCTCCTGGGGCACGAAGCGCTCATAGGCCGTCTTAAACTTCGGCTGCAGGTACGGCGGCGAGTGGAAGAAGCGCATCTGGCGCAGCTTCAGCAGCTCCCGGCACTGGCTGTGCCACCGCTCCAGCGGCAGCGGCGTGTCCGAGATCTCGAACAGCAGCGTCGGCAGGCGCAGCTCGCCCAGCGCCTGGTTGATCCGGCCGATCCACACGTTCCAGTCCGGCTCGTCGCGCTGCCCGTCCTCCAGCAGGATGCAGAGGTTGCGCTCCTGATACACGCAGATTTCGCTGGGCCCCAGCGCCCGCAGCAGCTCCGGCAGGGAGACGAAAGCGCGCTCCAGCCGGTCCAGGTCGGCCAGGAAGTCGAACTCGTCGGGGCACTGGGGCGAGACGCCGCCCAGCAGGAGCCAGCAATCCTTCCGGCCGACCCGCAGGCGGCCGAACGCCTGCTGGGCCTCCCGGGTCTGCAGGGGCCGCAGGCCCATCAGCAGCTCCATGACCTCCAGGCTGTGCTGGACGGTGCCGCTGCCCGGAAAGTCCGGCTGGGCGATCCGGCCGGTATGGCTGGCGGCCGCCTCCAGCGCCTCCAGCAGCGCCCCGGCCGTGAAGCCGGTCTCCGGCAGAACCGCGGCAACGCGGCTCATGGCCGCGCTGCCGATGCCGGCCTCGCCGTCGGCCAGCAGGACGAACGCCGGACACTGGCCCCGGGGCAGCAGGTAGTTGATCAGATCCTCCGCGCCCCAGAAGTTCATCCTCGCCGGCATGATGACCACGTCCGGCTCCGTGGATTCGATCAGATTCATGCCCAGCACACTGTTGTCCGCCAGGCCGCACAGCTGATACAGGTCGGATTGCTGCGCCAGCACCGTCCGCAGCTGCTGGATCTGAGAGTATTGGTAGGAAATAATCAGGATCCGTTTCATAGGCTCACTCCGCTCCCGGCGAATGGAGGTCAAAAAAACGAGATATTACCCAAACGTTGACCAGCCGTCATGTTTAATCACGGCCGGCGGACGCGATATGCCGCATCCCATTCACAATCTTATCATATTTTTGGAAGCTGTCCAGGGTTTTGCAAAACTTCTGGACAGATTGGTCAAAATTTTGGACCTTCTCCGAAGCCCCCCGATGGCGTATTGATCACCGCCAGAGCAGAAACGCAAAATAATGAACATATTCCCGCAAGAATTCCGAAGCAATTTTGTGCAGAATCATATATCCTAAAAACAGTTCCTCCCCTGCAGCCGCCGGTTTTCCGAAAACGGAGCCTGCGGCCGCCCGAGGAGCATTGAAGAAACTACGGAAGGGAGAATCACAATGAGAAGCATCCGCTACTTCGGAAATGGCGATGTGCATCTGGCAGACGTCCCGGAGGTCCAGCTGACCCGTCCGGACGACGTGAAGATCCGGGTGGCCTACTGCGGCGTCTGCGGCTCGGACCTGCACACGAAGCGGGCCGAGCTGGATCAGCTCTACGGCGACGTGCACAGCGGCATGCCCATGGGTCACGAGGCCACCGGCACCGTCGTGGAGCTGGGGCCCGCAGCCACGGCCAAAGGGCTGAAGATCGGCGACCGGGTAACGTACTACTTCAACACGCACTGCGGCAGCTGCTACCACTGCCGCAACGGCCAGGAGCAGTTCTGCACCAGCATGCGCGCCAACATGGGCGCCATGTCCGACTTTCTGGTGGTCCCCGAGCAGTCGGTCTACAAGCTGAACGACACCTGTTCCCTCCAGCGGGGCGCTCTCATTGAGCCGATCTCCGTCAGCCTGCACGGCATTGACCTGTGCCGCATCCGGCCCGGCATGTCCGTGGCCATCTCCGGCGGCGGCGCCATGGGCCTGATCCTCACCCAGCTGGCCCTGCGCTCCGGCGCCACGAAGCTGACCGTTTTTGAGCCCATCGCCAGCAAGCGCGAGATGGCCCTGCGGTTGGGCGCGCGCTACGCCATCGACCCGCTGACCGAGGACCGGGCCGCCGCCGCCCAGAAGATCACCGGCGGCATCGGCTTCGACGTGGTCATCGAGGCGTCCGGCAACTGGCGGGCCTGCGACGGGATCCAGAAGCTGGTGGCCCGCGGCGGCCTGCTGGAGTTCTTCGCCGCGCTCTACAGGCACGACTACGACTACCCGATGAACCTGCTGGAGGCATTCTTCCAGGAGATCACGATCATCGGCGGCGTCATGCAGTCCCCGTACATGTTCCCCCGCAGCGTGGCGCTGGCCGACGAGCTGGATCTGGACGCGCTGCTGGTGGACGGCTGCGTGTTCACGCCGGAGCAGGTTGCCGAGGCCTTCGAGGCGCAGATGAACGGAAGGACCATCAAGTCCCTGATTTGCTTCGATCCGGAGGCGAAATAAGGTACCAAACACCGTGACAGAGAAAGGAGCGTTTCCATGTCGGTCAACCAATCAGACATTCAGGACCAGGTCAGGGCTGCCGGACAGGTGGATGCCGCCGCCCAGGGTGAGCTCAGCCCCCGGGGCGAGGATGCCCTTCAGCCGGACAACAAGCAGTACTACGTCAAGCTGCCCCTTTGGAAGAAGTGCACCTTCGGCCTGATCGACTCCGCCAACAACTTCAGCTGGTCCTACATCAGCTCGTTCCTCTCCATCTACCTGACGGATACCTTCCTGATTCCCGCGGGCACCGTGTCGCTGCTGTTCCTGCTGTGCCGGTTCTGGGATGCTCTTAACGATCCTGTGGTCGGCTTCCTGGCTGACCGGACCCGTTCCCGCTGGGGACGGTACCGTCCCTGGATCTTTTTCGGCAGTGCGCCGCTGTTCATCACGTCGGCCCTGCTCTTCTGGCCGCACCCCGAATGGTCCCTCGGCGCCAAGACCACGTACGTGGCCATCCTGTACGCTCTGGTGGTGCTGTTCTACACCATGGTCAACCTGAGCTACGGTTCCCTGAACTCCGTCATCACGCAGGATCCGGCGGAGCGCGGCTCCATCGCGTCCTTCCGGCTCTTCTTCGCCGTCATCGGCTCCAACGTCATGACGCAGCTGGTCATCCGGGCGGAGCCCGCCCTGTCGGCCAAATATCCCAACATGGGCTACTTCATCCTGGCCATCTGTTTCGCCGCGTTCTGCATCCCGACGCAGATCCTCTGCGCCAAGTCGCAGAAGGAGGTGGTTCCGCCGGCCAGCAAGAAGGCCAGCATGTCCTTCTTCAAGCAGGTGGGCTGGTCGTTCCGCAACCGGCCGTTCATGATGGTCTGCATCATGTTCTTCGCCCAGGGCTTCTCCCAGTACGGCGTCGGCACCATCAATATCTACTGGTTCAAATACGTGGTCGGCAGCGAGACGCCCATGGCCACCTTCTCGCTGATCACCATGGTGCCCATGATGATCGGCACCATCACCTCCCAGTTCTGGAGCAACAAGTTCCGGGATAAGGGCAAGGCCATCGGCGTATCGTACGTGGTGCAGATCATTCTGCTGGTGATTCAGTATTTCGTGTTCCGCAACGGCGTCAGCCTGGCCGTGCTGTACAGCCTCGGCGCACTGCAGTACTATTTCAACGGCGCCAACATGTCGCTGATCTATGCCATGGTGCCCGATACCATCGAGTATTCCCAGCTGCAGACGAAGGGCGCCCGGATGGACGGCTTCCTGAACACCCTGTCGTCCTTCTGGAACAAGGTCGGCATCACCATCGGCACCGCCGGCGCCCCCTTCATCCTGGGGCTCACCGGCTACGTACCCAACGCGGCCGTCCAGTCCGCCGGCGTCGTCCTGTCTCTGGATCTGATGAAGTGGATCATGCCCGCCGCATTCAACCTGATCGCGCTGATCTGCCTGTTCTGGTATCGCCTGGACTATGCGGCCTTTGACAAGATCGTCGCTGAGATCAATGAGAACCTGCCGGCCTGGGAGGCCGAGCGGGCCGCCGCCGACCGGAAGTCGTAACCCGCCCATCCCGGTTCCCGCCCCGGGAACCGGGACCGCCGAAAAGGAGGAAGTATGCTGCAGCAAGTGACGTCCATGCGGTTCACCCGCAATCAGAATCTCGATCTGGCCGTGACGTTCCTGCCCATCGTGACGGCCCTGGGGCTGCGTGGGCTGTTCCAGTCGATGGATCTGCCGGAGACCGGTTTTCTCCTGGCGCAGATCGCCCTGGCCGCATTTCTGGTCGGGTGCTTCGTGCTGGTGTTCCGCTGCTACTTCCGCTCCTTCCGGTACGTCCTCACCGCGGAGGGCGGCGACCGCCGCGGCGGATACCCGCCCAATGCGCTGACCTTCGAGCAGGTGCTCAACAAGCGGGTCCGCCCCTATGAGTGCGTGCGGGCCAGCGAGATGCTGGCGCTGGACGCGCCCGGGGAGGACGCCGGCAGCGCCCTGGGCCGGCCGAAGCGGACCTTCCTGCTGACCGTCCGCTCCCGGCGGACTGCGTACCGGCTCTACTACCGGCAGCAGGGCACCCTCTACTGTGCCGTATTCCATCCGGATGAGCAGATGGCGGCCGCGCTGCGGCGCTGGCTGGACCATCCACTCGCAAATTGATCTTTTAGGAGGTAGTAAGCAATGGCCGATCAGGCAACCGTCCAGAGGCTCGAGAAGGCCTCGCTGGACACGAAGCTCAAGCTGCTGGATCTCTGCCACCAGACGGTGATCCACATCGGCGGCGACCTGTCCGTCTGCGACATGATGACCGCCATCTGGCAGTACGCCATCCGCTACGACGTCAAGAATCCCCGCTGGCCCGACCGCGACCGCTTCATCCTGTCCAAGGGCCACGCGGCGGCCGTGACGTCCTTCAGCCAGGCCGCCATCGGCTGCTACGACGTGGCCGACATCTACAAGGAGTACGCCACCGACTTCGGCCGCTTCGGCATGCACTCGTGCAACCTGGCCAACCCGTACGTGGACGTCTCCACCGGCTCCCTGGGCCACGGACTCCCGGTGGCCACCGGCATGGCTACGGCCCTGAAGAAGAAGCGTTCCCCCAGCCGCATCTACTGCGTCGTCGGCGACGGCGAGTGCGGCGAGGGCTCCATCTGGGAGGCCGCGCTCTTCGCACATCAGTACCGGCTGGGCAACCTGGCGGTGTTCGTGGATCGCAACCACATGTCCTTCGACGGCTTCACCGAGGAGTACATGGCGCTCGATCCCTTTGCCGACAAGTGGCGCGCCTTCGGCTGGGACGTGGTGGAGATCGACGGCCACGACATGGGCCGGATCGTCGACGCCATCGACGGCCTGCCGGCCGTCGACAGCGACCGTCCCACGGTCATCATCGGCAGCACCGTCAAGGGCCACGGCGTCAGCTTCATGGAGAACAACTCCTCCTGGCACGCCGGCTGCGTCAAGGAGGACGACTGGAAGAAGGCCAAAGCGGAGCTGACCGAAGCCTATGAGAGAAAGTGGGGTGCCAACTGATGGGCATGGACATGACGCTGAGCATTCGGGATCTGACGACTGCCCGCGACGCCGTCGGCAAGTGCCTGGGCGAGCTGGGCGGCAAGTATGAGAACATGGTCGTCATCACCGCCGACGTGGACGTCTCCTCCCGCATCGGCACGTTCAAGGAGCGGTATCCCGACCGCTGCTACAACACCGGCATCGCCGAGCAGAGCCTGATGAGCGTGGCCGCCGGCATGGCCCACGAGGGCTTCAAGCCGCTGGCCTTCGCCTTCGCGCCGTTCGCCTCCATGCGCGCCTACGAGCAGGTGCGCACCGACATCTGCTACTCCAGGCTGCCGGTCATCATCATCGGCAACGGCGCCGGCTATTCCAACGGCCTCTCCGGCTGCACGCACTGCGGCCTGGAGGATTCGGCGCTGATGGTCGCCTGCAACAACATGACGGTCATCGAGCCCGGCGACCCGCAGCAGATCGTCAAGGTCCTGGAGGCGTGCATGGAGCTCAACGCCCCGGTCTACATCCGCCTGGGCCGCGAGGCCACGTCCTCGCTCTACCCCGACAACGTGCAGTACGAGATCGGCAAGGCCCTGATCCCGCGGGAGGGCGACGACGGCGCGTTCGTCTGCACCGGCATCATGGTCCACTTCGCCATGGAGGCCGCCCAGCGGATCCACGATGAGCTGGGCAGGGAGATCCGCGTGGTGGATATGCACACCATCAAGCCGCTGGACAAGGACGCCGTCCTGGCCGCGGCCAGAACCGGCCGGGTCGTGGCCGCGCAGGATCACAACCTGCTGGGCGGTCTGGGGCAGCTGGTGGGCTCGGCCATTGCCGAGGCCGGCATGGCCTGCAGGCTGGTCTGCCGCGGCTGCCCGGACACGTTCGTCCCCATCGCCACGCCGGAGTTCCTCTACGCCCGCAACGGTATGGACGCCAACGGCCTGTACGAAGCGATGAAATCCCTGTTCTGAACTCCTGAACATGTTTCCGCGGCATGCCCTCCGGCAGAAGCCGGGGGGCATGCCGCGTGACAATCCGCCGGACCGGCATGGTGGAAAGCCGGCAGGCAGGAGGCGCGCACTTTCTGAAACCGCCTGCTTCCGGACATGGAAAAAGCCCTGGAACCGTTCAGGTTCCAGGGCTTTTCACTGGCAGCGGGTGAAGGATTCGAACCCTCACAAACGGAGTCAGAGTCCGGTGTGCTACCTTTACACAAACCCGCTGTATGGCGCACTCGCGAAGTGCATTCTTATTATACGCAAATCCGGCCGATTGTCAAGGGGGCAGGGAAAATTTTTCTGCGGTTTTTCTCCCGTCGCCCGATTCTCTCTTGCTTCGCCGCGGGCCGCCTGCTACAATATGGCTGCGACTTTTTTCCCGGAGGCGGTTTCGTTGAACTCTTCCCGTCGCCGGTACGCGTGGCTGCTGCTGTACGTGCCGGTCTTTCTCATCTGGTTCGTGCTCCTGGAGCACTTCCGCGGGCCCGACCGGCCCTACTGGGTCTCGTACCTGCCCCTGGACGACCGGATCCCCTTCCTGCCCGGCTTCGCCCCCATCTACTGCCTGTGGTACCCGTTCCTGCTGGTGCCGGGGCTGTACCTGCTGGTGAAGGACCCGGAGGGCTTCCGGCGCTTCCTGTGGTCCTTCATGCTGGGCACCGGCGCCTGCCTGCTGATCTGCACCGTCTTTCCCAACGGCCAGGACCTCCGCCCCACGGAGTTCCCCAACGACGGCTTCTGCGTCCGGCTGGTGCAGGCCCTCTACGCGGCCGACACCAACACGAACGTTCTGCCGAGCATGCACGTGGTGGGCTCGGTGGCGGTGTTCTACGGGGCGCTCCATTCCCGCAGCCTGCGCCGGCCGGCGCCCCTGGCGGCCATCGCGGTGCTGACCGTGGCCATTTCCCTCTCGACGGTGTTCATCAAGCAGCACTCGGTGCTGGACATTCTGACGGCCATCCCCCTGTGCGTCGCCGTCTGGCTGGCCGTCAACCGCATCTGCCGGCCCGCGGCACGGCCGGGCAGCCCCGGATGACCTTGTCATTCTGCGCGCAGCGAAGAATCCGTCTCTCCCGTTAAGGTACGGATTCTTCGGCCCGTACCGGGCCTCAGAATGACGGGGGCGGTTTGCCGGGAGGCCGGGCGGAAGCTTTCGGCGTGTCACGCCTCCGGCGGGTGACTTTCCACCGGAGGAAAGTCACCAAAGTCCGCCGGGGTTTGCGAACCCCGGACCCCATAAGCCCGCG
>CAJFNY010000116.1 GCA_904395865.1 uncultured Oscillospiraceae bacterium | reverse complement strand
CATATATTTTTTCAGCGCCTTTTCCAGCCACAGGATGCACTGATACATCAGCGCCGCCGCGGCGGCCAGGAGCAGCACCGTCGTCATTACCAGGTCCATCTGGAACACCTGTGAGCCGTAGACGATCAGATAGCCGAGGCCGGCCTTGGATACCAGGAACTCGCCCATGATCGCGCCGACCCAGGAGAGGCCGATGTTGACCTTCAGGACGTTGATCATCGTCGTAAAGTTGGCCGGCAGGACCAGCTTCGTGAGGATCTGCCGGCGTGTGGCGCCCATGGTCCGCAGAAGGCAGATCTTCTCGGGGTCGGTGGCCAGGAAGCCGTTGTGCATGTCGAGAATCGTCACGATCAGAGAGATGGCCAGCGTCATGGCGATGATGGAGCCGGGCCCCGCGCCGATCCAGACGATGAATACCGGCCCCAGCGCCGTCTTGGGCAGCGCGCTCAGTACCACCAGATACGGCTCCAGAATTCGGGAAAGGAAGGGGCTCCACCACAGCACGATGGCCGCGGCGGTGCCCAGCAGCGTCCCCAGCACGAAACCCACGACGGTTTCCAGCACCGAGGTGCCCACGTGGAGCGCCAGGTCTCCCGACGCGGCCAGGGAGCAAAGCGTCTCCCACATCCGCGACGGGCAGCTGACGATGAAGGCGTCGATGACGCCCAGCCGCGCCGCCAGCTCCCAGCCGGCCAGCAGCGCCAGCAGCAGCCCGATGCGCCAGAGGAGCACCGCCGTCCGGCGG
The DNA here is from genome assembly GCA_904395865.1 of uncultured Oscillospiraceae bacterium. GTDB lineage: Bacteria > Bacillota > Clostridia > Oscillospirales > Oscillospiraceae > Avoscillospira_A. The sequence continues at coordinate 7,609 of CAJFNY010000116.1, read as the reverse complement.
CGTCTGCGCCGGCGCAGGTATGTCTGCCGCTGCAGGGAACGGGCTTCATCGGTCATGGATGTCCAGCTCCTTCCAGATGTCGTTGAAGTACCGGCGGAAGGCCGGGTGATCCCGCCGCTCCATGGGCGGCAGATCGCGCAGAACGCCCAGCTCGTGGACGTTGCGGACCGTCGCCGGCCGGCTGGAGAGGACAATGACGCGGTCCGAAAGGCTGACGCTTTCGGAGATGTCGTGCGTCACCAGCAGCGCCGTCTTGCCTTCGCGGCGGATGATGGCGTAGATATCGGCGGAGACCGACAGCCGCGTCTGGTAGTCCAGGGCGGAAAAGGGCTCGTCGAGGAGCAGGATTTTCGGCTCCATGGTCAGCGTGCGGATCAGGGCGCAGCGCTGGCGCATGCCGCCGGACAGCTGCCCCGGCGTTTTCCGGGCGAAGTCCGCCAGACCGTACCGCTCCAGCAGCGCGCGGGCGCGGGCGTTGCCCTCCTGCCGGCTCTCCCGGCGGAGCTCCGGCCCCAGCGTCACATTGGCCCAGATGGTCCGCCACGGAAACAGCTGATCTTTCTGCGGCATATACCCGATCTTCGGCGACGGGGCCGTGACCGGCTCTCCGTCCACCGTGACGGTGCCGCCCGAGGGCGGCTCCAGCCCGGCGATGACCGACAGCAGCGTGGATTTGCCGCAGCCGGAGGGGCCGACGATGCTGACGAACTCTCCCTCCTCCACGGCGAGATTGATGTCGCGCAGCGCCTCCACCTGGCCGTCGGGGGACTGATAGGTGAGGTCGAGATTTTGTACCGTTACAATCATGCCGTCGTTGGCTCCTTCCGTTCGTTTCGGAAGCCTCGCGGCTCCCTGTCTCATCATATGGAGCGGGCGGCGAAAGGTGCGCAGCAACGCCGGGAGAGCGATTTATGCAAATCGAACAAAAATGGAGGCGGAGATGCAGCGGGATTTCTACGAGAGAACGGCGGATTGTTCACACATTTCCACCGGCTTCGTGATACGATACATACCGTACCGAGATGATTTCCACGGAGGCACCTGCATGAAGCAAGAAAGTCACCGCCGGCTGGGCCGGTATCTGATGGAGCAGCTGCAGACGCAGCCCAAACGCCGGCACACCACCGCCTTTTTCATCGGCTGCGTGGAGCCGGACCGCAATCCGCTTTCTTACCTGAAGGGGTCCCTGCGGGCCAAGTGGTTCTACGGCCACAATTACCAGAACGCCGACCGCTGGATCGAGCGCACCATTCGGCACCTGCAGCGGAAGCGCGGGTCCTGGAACCTGGTGGACTATTACCGGCTCGGCAAGCTGATCCACTATACGTCCGACGCCTTCACCTACGTACACAACAACTGCTTCAACGAGCCCATCCACGCCCATCGGGCGTACGAGTCCGAGCTGCAGGAGCTGTTTTTCCGGCGAATGCAGGAGTGGCGGGCCAGCCATGAGGCCCGGATGCGGGACCTGGCGGATTTCTTCCGCGCCATTCACGCCCAGTATCTGGCGGCCGACGCCGACATCCGGCGCGATTGCCAGTACATTCTGGACATGACCAGCCGAGTATTCCGGCAGCTGCTGCCGGAGGCCGCATAATAGATGCATACGAAAACGCCGCCGCAGCCTTTGGCTGCGGCGGCGTCTTTTGCGCATTACTTGTCCGGATTGAACTTCAGAAGCATGTACGGCTCAATGTCCAGAACCGTCGCGATGTTGAAGAGCAGCTCCAGAGAAATTCCGCGGTTCATGTTGGGCGCTTCCACGGCGCCCATGTGCTGGCGGCTGATGCCCACCAGTTCCGCCAGCCGGTCCTGGGAGAGGCCGCGCCGTTTGCGGTAATACGCAATGGCGTAGCCCAGCTCCGTAAACCGCTCGGCGTTGTCGAAGGATCTTCGCTCCGTTGCGTCGGCCATTTCCATCCCTCCCGCGATTTATTGTAACGAAAATGGAACGGGGAGGAAAGCAATTCATTCACGGCAATTGACGCGTAAAACACGTCTGTATTCTCGCGTCAGGCGTGTGCCTTCCATCAGTTTTTCAGGCTCTGCATCGGAGCGGGAATCCGCCCGCCCCGGGAGATGAAGGCCGCGGCAGACTCGGTGTGCACCGGCATCACCGGGGCGCTTCCCAGAAGGCCGCCGAACTCCACCGTGTCGCCTACGCTGCACCCCACGGCCGGGATGATGCGCACGGCGGTGGTTTTGGTGTTGACCATGCCCACGGCGGCCTCGTCGGCAATGATGGCCGAGAGCGTCTCCGCCGGTGTGTCTCCGGGGACGGCGATCATATCCAGGCCGACGGAGCAGACACACGTCATGGCCTCCAGCTTGTCCAGCGTCAGCGTGCCGCTGCGGGCCGCGGCGATCATTCCCTCATCCTCGCTGACGGGGATGAAGGCACCGGACAGGCCGCCGACGCTGCTGGACGCCATGACACCGCCCTTTTTGACGGCGTCGTTGAGCATGGCCAGAGCGGCGGTGGTGCCGTGGGTGCCGCAGACCTCTAGGCCCATGGCCTCCAGGATCCGGGCGACACTGTCGCCCACGGCCGGCGTCGGCGCCAGGCTCAGGTCCACGACGCCGAAGGGAATGCCGAGTCGGCGGCTGGCCTCCTGGGCCACCAGCTGGCCCATGCGCGTGATGCGGAAGGCCGTTTTTTTGATCAGCTCGGCAACGGCATCCAGGGGCTTGCCCTTGGCTGCCTGGAGCGCGTGGTAGACGACGCCGGGGCCGGAGACGCCCACGTTGATGACCGATTCCGGCTCGCCAACGCCGTGGAAGGCGCCGGCCATGAACGGATTGTCCTCCACGGCGTTGCAGAACACCACCAGCTTGGCGCAGCCCATGCCGCCGCGGTCGGCGGTGCGGGCCGCGGTCTCCCGGATGACGCGGCCCATGAGCGCCACGGCGTCCATGTTGATGCCGGCCTTGGTGGAGCCCACGTTGACGCTGGAGCAGACCAGCTCCGTAGTGGACAGCGCCTCGGGGATGGATTCGATCAGCCGCCGGTCGCCTGTGGTCATCCCCTTGTGCACCAGGGCGGAGAAGCCGCCGATGAAGTTGACGCCCACCTCCCGCGCCGCCGCGTCCATGGCTCGGGCGAACGGGGCAAAGTCCCCGGTTTCGGAGGCGGCGCCCACCAGGGCGATGGGGGTGACGGAGATGCGCTTGTTGACGATGGGGATCCCCAGTTCCCGCTCGATGGCCTCCCCGGTGGGGACGAGCCGCTCGGCGCTGCGGCAGATCTTGTCGTAGATCTTCCGGGCGCAGGCAGCCGGATCCGGATCGGCGCAGTCCAGCAGACTCAGGCCCAGGGTGATGGTGCGGATGTCCAGATGCTGATGGTCAATCATGTCGATGGTGGACATGATGTCGTTGTGGCTGAGCATGGGCGGTCACTCCTTAAATGGTGTGCATGGCGTTGAAGATGTCCTCCCGCTGGATGCGGATCGACAGGCCCATCTCCTGCGCCTTGGCGCTGAGGGCCTCGGCGATGCCGTCGAAATCCTCCGTGGCCCGGGAGGTGTCCGTCAGCATCATCATGGTGAAGAAATCCTCCATGACCGTCTGGGAAATGTCGACAATGTTGATGTTCAGCCGGGCCAGCAGGCCGCAGACCTCGGCGATGATGCCCACCCGATCGGGGCCGATGACAGTGACGATAGCGCGCATTTCAGGTTCCTCCTCGTTTACTCCAGCTGGTCCAGATTCAGTTGGAAGCTGTCCAGACAGTGCTCCATGAAATAGTCCAGGCACGGCAGGTGCATCTCCTCCAGCGCCTGACGCGTCTGGCGTGCGGCGGATTCAAACTCCAGATTGCCGGCCTTGAGCTCCTCGATGCATTTGATGTGGGCGGAGAGCTTGTCGGCCGCCTTGACGATCCGGCGGACCGGCTCCTCGCGCTCCAGCAGCAGCGGCTCGTATCCTGCCTGCAGCGCCTCCGGCAGCATGGCCAGCAGCTTCCGGGCGCTGACCTTCTCCACCTGCTTGTACGCCTGGCGGATGTCGGGGTTGTAGTATTTGATGGGAGTCGGCAGGTCGCCGGTCAGAATCTCCGAGGCGTCGTGGAACAGCGCCGCAGACGCACACCGGTCCGGATCCGCATCCCCGCCGCACAGTTCCCGGTCGATCATTGCCAGCCCGTGGGCCAACACGGCCACCATATGGCTGTGCTCCTGAATGTTCTCCTGAAAGGTATTGCGCATCAGCCCCCAGCGCTGGATATAGCGCATCCGGGAAATCAGCGCGAAAAACCGATATGCCATGGGTACCGCCTCCGTCCGTCTCTGATCGACATTATACCCGATTGCAGCGCAATGCGCAACGGGAAATGGCCGCCGGATACGCATACCGCCGGCGGCGGCTGGCCATACTAGCCGGGAGGTGAATGCCAATGGGGACGGCACTTTCCGCCGCAGCGATCGAGGCGGCCTTTGGCGGCAGCGGAGACTTTGTCGCCCGGGACGTGGTGGCCGCCGGGCTGCGGCTGCGGCTGTATTTCGTGGATGGACTCGTGGGCGGCAATCTGATCTCAGACTTCGTGGTCAAGCCGCTGATCCAGGAGGTGGCCGGCTCCGCGGCGGCCATCCGGACGGAGGCGGCGGACGGCGTGGTATACAGCGCCGTCTGCCAACCGGTGGACACGCTGGAGGACGCGCTCGCCAAGCTGCTCAACGGCTTCGCTGTGCTGCTGTTCCCGGAGGAGGCGCGGGCGCTGGCCTTTGAGACCAAGACGCCGGTGAACCGCGGCCCGTCGGCGCCGGAGGTGGAAAACACCGTCAAGGGCGCCAAGGACGCATTTAATGAAAACATGCGCATCAACACCGGCATGATTCGCCGGCACATGCGCTCGGCCGACCTGCATTTTACGCAGCTGGTGGTCGGAAAGCAGACGGCCACCAACGTCTCTGTGGCGTGGGTGCGGGGCCTGACGAATCCGCAGCTGGTGGAGCGGACGGTGGCACGGCTCCGCAGCCTGGAGATCGACAGCTTTGCCACGCCGGCCGCCGTGGAGGAGTATCTGACCGGCAGCCGCAAGACGGCGTTCCCGTTGCTGCAGTATACGGAGCGGACCGACCGGTTCGTTACGGCGCTGCTGGCCGGTCGGGTCGGCATCCTGGTGGACGGACTGCCGCTGGCGTATCTGGCGCCCGTGAATCTGGGGCGGCTGATGGATTCGCCGGAGGACCTGAGCCGCGACTTCGTCAGCGCGTCCGCCATCCGCGTGCTGCGGTACGCGGCCCTGCTGCTGACGCTGCTGCTGCCGGGGCTTTACGTGGCCGTGGCGGCATTCCACCAGGAGATGATTCCCACGGCGCTGCTGATGAGCATCGTGGCCAGCAAGCAGGCCGTCCCGTTTCCGACGATCTTTGAGGTGCTGTTCCTGCTGCTGGCATTTGAGATCCTGCAGGAGGCGGGCCTGCAGCTGCCGCAGTCCATCGGCCAGACGGTCTCCATCATCGGCGGCCTGGTGGTGGGGACGGCCGCGGTGGAGGCGCGGCTCGTTTCCCCGGCGGCGCTGATCGCAGTTTCCGTGGCCGGGATCTGCGGCTTTGCCCTGCCGGGGCGGGATTTTGCAGATGCCATCCGCATCTGGCGGCTGATCGCCGCCGTGCTGGCCAGCATGGCCGGGCTGTTCGGCCTGACGGCGGCGTTCCTCCTGCTGGTGGGCCACCTGTCCGGGCTGCAGTCGTACGGCGCCTCCTATCTGGCGCCCTTCTCGGCGGCCAGCGGCGGCGGTGCGATCCTGCGGCGGCGGCTGGTCACGCGCCGGGAGCGGCCGGAGGACGCGTCACGGGAGGGGCTGGCATGAAAAAGCTGCTGCTGTTTGCGGCGGCGGTGGCTGCCGCGGCGCTGATGGGCTGGCTGCCGGCCCGGCAGCGGGACATCGGGAGCCTGCTGCCGGCAGAGGTCCTGGTGCTCAGCGAATCGAACGGTGTGCTGACACTGGACGGCGGCGAAAAGCTTCAGGGACAGGGCCGGAGCTGGCAGGAGGCCATGTCCGATCTGCAGGAGACGGCGCCGGGCGAGGCGTTCTTCGGGACGACGGCTCATATTATATTGGTAGGCGACGCGGCAGAGCAGCTGGAGGCCGTGCTGGACGACCGGGCGCTGAGGCCGGCGGCCAGAGTCTATCTGGGTATGGGATCGCCGAAAGCGGATGAGGCGGCGCCGTACCTCAAAACACACCAGGGGGCGGTGACGATCCAACAGCTGCAGGCAGCCTGGCTGGAGGGAGAGCTGATCACGCTGCCGCGTCTGACGGAACGGGAGGGGAGGTACCGGCTGCTTGGATAAGTATTCACCGCGGCAGCTCTGCGCGCTGCTGTGGGCGGCGCTCTGTGCGCCGCTCGTCACCGTATGCTCCGCCGTCAGCTGGCCGTGGGTGCTGCTGGGAACGGCCGGCGCCGGCGTCATTCTGCTTCCCATGGGAGCCGTTGCCCGGGGTCTGCCTGCCGGAGACGGCGCGGCAGAGCTGCTCCGGGATGCGTGGGGCAGCGGCGCAAGACCGCTTTCCCTGATCTCGTGGCTGTGGCTGGTCCTGGCGGCTTCCCTGGCGGCCTCCATGGCGGTTACGGCGTTCCCGCGAGACCGCGCATTTCCGCTGGTGCCGCTGGTCCTGCTGCTCCTGGCTGCAATCCCGGCTGCAAAGGGGCCGGCGGCAGCCTGCCGGTTCGGTGCGACGCTGTTTCTCGCAGTCGCGCCCATGATGGCGCTGGTGGTCCTGTTCGGCCTGGCGGACGTCCACTGGGGGAGCCTGGAGCCGGCCGGCACGACCGCAGAGGCCGCTGCCCCGATGGCGGCGCTGCTGCTGCCGGGCGCGGCCTTCTTCCTGCGGGACCGGCTGGCCGACCGGCCGACGCCGTGGCTGCGTTGGTTTCTGCTGGCCGGTGTGCTGGCACTGGCAGTCAGCGTCGTTTGCGTCGGAGCGCTGGGACTGCCTCTGGCCAGGGCGGCGACGAATGCCTTCTGGTTTATGAGCAGGAGCATCACTGTGCTTGGCGTCATGGAGCGGTTTGAAGCCGTCATCTCAGCGTTCATGGCCATCAGCTTCTGCTGCCTGTGCACATTCCTGCTGTCAGCAGGCCAGCGTGCGCTCTGTGCTGCCGTCCCGGCGGTCACAGAACCGATCGCCGCCTGGGGAACAGCCGTGCTGGCCGCCGCCGCATTTCGGCTTGTACCGCGGATTCCGGAATGGGGCTGGTTTGTTGGGAATCTGCTATTTTGGGGTATTCTGCCACTGGCAACACTAGCGGTAGTGCTCAAAAGAAAATACCGAAAATAATCGAAAAAAGTATTGACATTTGAAGCCACTTTTGGTAGACTTATTGGGCACCTGAGAGGGGCCCGCAATTCACCGAATGTCAGAAGAAAAAACTTGTGAAAACAAGAAAAACTTCTTGACAACAGCGGTGAGATGTGGTAAACTGGAGAAGTTCCGCGCGGCGGCAGCCGGTGCTGAGAGGCGCCGGAGAAAGCCGGGCGAAACGTTGGGAAATCGGAAGACTGTGGCTGGAACGCAGCGGAAGGGCTTGAAAAAAGTTCTTGACAAAGCGAACTGGTTGTGGTAAGATGAAAACCCACCGCGAGAGCGGGCAGTGCACCTTGT
>CAJFNY010000115.1 GCA_904395865.1 uncultured Oscillospiraceae bacterium | reverse complement strand
CGCCGCCCGCGTTGCGGGCGGTTGCGCTCCGGCACGCTCTGCGGAGCAGCCTTTCACACTTTCCCTCCCTCCGAATCCTTCGGCCGGAGCGGTTTTTTGACAGTTGGGGCCCGGCGCTTTGCGCCGGGCCCTTCGTGCTCGTTTCGTTCGCTTATTCGATTTCCAGCCGGCGGGTCTGCGGGGCCTCGGGCGAGGCCTTGGGCAGCGTCAGCTTCAGGACGCCGTCGGCGTAGCTGGCCTTGATGCCCTCGGTGCGGATGCCGTCCATGCCGAAGCTCCGGGCGTACGAGCCGTAGGAGCGCTCGCAGCGGACGTAATTGCCCTTCTTGTCCTGCTGCTCGTAGTTGGAGTGGCGCTCGGCGCGGATGGTCAGCGCGTTGTCATCCAGGTCGATGTGGATGTCTTCCTTCTTGAAGCCGGGCAGATCGGCCTCCAGCAGATAGTGGTCGCCCTCGTCGCGGATATCGGTCTTGAACTCGGCGATGTCGTTGCTGCCGAAGAACGTCTTTTCCAGCTCGTCAAACATCTGGAAGGGGTTATACACGGAAGCCTCGCGGCGCTTCTGGGAATACGGAATCAGATTCAACATCATTGCAATACCTCCTGCATCGCGGTGCCGGCCCGCCCGGCCGGCCCGCATCTCTTTGATTTGTCTATAGGATACCCCCGGACTGTGAACAAATATCCGGATTTCTGTGAACAAACTGTAAACTTTAGCACTCAAAGCGAGAGAGTGCTAAAATGCGCCGGATTTTTGCATTGCGGCACCGGACGTGGTATAATGACGGCAGCAGCACCCGGCCGCGCCGGGCGCACCGCTCCCCCCGGGGCGGCAAAGGAAAGGAGCCGTATTCACTATGATTGCACAGTACATCACCGGCATCCAGCACATCGGCCTGCCGGCCAAGAATCTCAATGCCACGGTCCGCTTCTATGAGGGCCTCGGCTTCCAGACCGTCCACAAGACGGCCACGCCGGTGGGCGTCCCCGTGGTGTTCCTGCAGCTGGGCAGCTGCGTCCTGGAGTGCTGGGAGGAGGCCCAGACGGCTGGCAAGGCCGGCGCCATCGACCACCTCTCCCTGGACGTCCACGACGTGGACAAGCTCTACGAGGAGGTCCGGGCCGCCGGATACCCCATCACTACCGACGGCATCGAGTCGCTGCCGTTCTGGGACAAGGGCATCCGCTTCTTCAAGACCCAGGGGCCCGACGGCGAGAGCATCGAATTCTGCGAGATCCTGAAGTAAAACGTCGGCAGCGCACGGAGTCATGGCTCCGTGCGCTGCCTGCACATTGACAACGGGCGGGGGAAAATGGTAAACTATTGGTGGATTGACAACGATCAGACGAATGAGACAGGGGGAAAAGCGTATGGCTGACTTCAAAATCCTGACCGACTCCTGCGGCGACCTGTCCCCGGCCCTGGTGGAGGCGCTGGAGCTGGAGGTGTTCCCGATGACCTTCGTGTACGAGGGGAAGGAATACCGCAACTATCCGGACGACCGGGAGATGGACAATCACAGCTTCTATGAGGGGCTGCGCGGCGGCGGCATGGCCACCACCGTGGCCGTCAACCCGGCGGAGTGGGAGAATCTGGCCCGGCCGTATCTGGAGGCGGGGCAGGACGTGCTGATCCTGGCCTTCTCCTCCGGCCTGAGCGTCACGGCGACCAACGCGGTAATGGCGGCCCGGGAGCTGGCCGAGGCCTTCCCGGAGCGGAAGATCGCGGTGGTGGACAGCTTGTGCGCCTCCATGGGCGAGGGCCTGTTCTGCTACCACGTGGCGAAGAAGCGCCAGTCCGGCGCGACGCTGGAGGAGACCCGGGAATACGCCGAGTCCATCAAGCTGCAGCTGTGCCACTGGTTCACGGTGGACGACCTGCACTTCCTCAAGCGCGGCGGCCGCGTGTCGTCCACGGCGGCGGTGCTGGGCACGATGCTGCAGATCAAGCCGGTGCTCCACGTGGACGACGAGGGGCATCTGATCCCGGTCTCCAAGGTGCGGGGCCGGAAGGCCTCGCTGAACGGCCTCGTCAGCGAGATGATGAAGACGGCCATCGACCCCGCCAGCCAGACCGTGTTCATCAGCCACGGCGACTGCCTGGCCGACGCCGAGTACGTCCGCGACCAGGTGCAGGAGAAGCTGGGCGTCCGGGAAGTGGTGATCCACCCCATCGGCCCCGTTATCGGCGCCCATTCGGGTCCCGGCACCGTGGCCCTGTTCTTCCTGGGCACGAAGCGGTAAGCCATGGGACTTTCTCAAAACAGACGGCTGCGCCCCGGACCACCCGGTCCGGGGCGCAGCTTGCCCGGGCCGCTTCCCGCTCCGGCCCGGACGGGTCCGCCGAAGCGTGAAAAGGCCGCCGGCTTCTGCCGGCGGCCTTTTGGATACGCGGGAACGCTTACTGGGCGGCGGAGACGAGGCGGGCGGTGTCCATGGCGATCATGAGCTCCTCGTTGGTGGGGATCACAAAGACCTTTACCTTGGAGTCGGCGGCGGAGACGTCGGCCTCCTTGCCGCGGATGTTATTCTTCTCCGGGTCGATCTTCACGCCCATATACTCCAGGCCGGAGCAGAGGATCTCACGCATGGTGCCGTCGTTCTCACCGACGCCGGCGGTAAAGACGATGGCGTCCACGCCGCCCATGGCGGCGGCGTACGCGCCGATGTCCTTCTTGACCTCGTAGGCGAACTTGTCCAGGGCCAGGCGGGCGCGCTCGTTGCCCTCGGCGGCGGCATTGTCCAGATCGCGGAAGTCGGAGCTGACGCCGGAGATGCCCAGCACGCCGGACTTCTTATTGAGGATGGTTAGCATCTCCTGGATGGAGTAGCCGTAGCGGCCCATCAGGTACTCCAGGATCGTGGCGTCGATGTCGCCGCAGCGGGTGCCCATGGGGACGCCGGCCAGGGGCCCGAGGCCCATGGTGGTGTCGACGCACTTGCCGTCGACGCAGGCGGACAGGGACGAGCCGTTGCCCAGGTGGCAGCAGATGATCTTGCTGTGCTCCGGGTTGCCCAGCATGGCGATGGCCCGGGCCGAGACGTACCGGTGGGACGTGCCGTGGAAGCCGTAGCGGCGGACGTCGTCCTTCTCATAGTACTCGTAGGGGAT
>CAJFNY010000114.1 GCA_904395865.1 uncultured Oscillospiraceae bacterium | reverse complement strand
GCGGAGCGGGTGGGATTCGAACCCACGTGCCCTTGCGGACAACTTGATTTCGAGTCAAGCTCGTTACGACCACTTCGATACCGCTCCGTATCTTGGATATTATGCCACAGTCTGCGCCATTTTGCAAGGGCAAAATGCGGACAGTTGCGGGTGCAGCGGGAATATGCTATCATATGGGAAAGTCCGGCGGCTCCACGGCCGCATCGGGGCAGGAAGGGTGTGTATCGATGGACATACGCGAGGCCAATCAGCGGCTCTTCGGCAACCGGTCCTTCCGCCCCGGCCAGGAGGCGCTGATGGAGAGCATTCTGGCCGGGCAGGACTGTCTCGGCATCATGCCCACCGGCGGCGGAAAGTCCCTGTGCTACCAGATCCCGGCGCTGCTGCTGCCGGGGCTGACCATCGTGGTCTCACCGCTGATCTCTCTGATGAAGGATCAGGTTTCCGCGCTGCGCGCCGCCGGCCTGCCGGCAGCCTGTCTCAACAGCGCCATGGACCTCGAGGAGTACCGCACCGTCCTGGCCGGACTCCGGGCCGGGCAGTACAAGCTGCTCTACGTGGCGCCGGAGCGGCTGGAGCAGGAGGGCTTCCTCCGGCAGCTGGGCGGACAGACGGTGTCCCTGCTGGCCGTGGATGAGGCGCACTGCATCTCCCAGTGGGGGCAGGACTTCCGCCCCAGCTATCTGCTGATCCCCGACTTTGCGGCAGCGCTCCCCACCCACCCGGTGCTGGCCGCCTTTACGGCCACGGCCACTGAGGAGGTCCGGCAGGACATCACGGCGCTGCTGCAGCTCCGCGACCCGACGGTGGTCGTCACGGGCTTTGACCGCCCCAACCTCTACTTCGACGTTCAGGCGCCCCGGAACAAGCCCGCCGCGCTGCTGCGGCTGCTGACGGAGCGCGCCGGCCGCAGCGGCATCGTCTACTGCGCCACCCGGGCGGCCGTGGAACAGGTCTGTCAGCGGCTGCAGGACCGCGGGATCCCCGCCGTCCGGTACCATGCCGGCCTGTCCGACGAGGAGCGGCGGGAGAACCAGGACGCATTTCAGTACGACCGCCGGACGGTCATGGTCGCCACCAACGCCTTCGGCATGGGGATCGACAAGTCCAACGTCTCCTTCGTCATCCACTACAATATGCCCAAAAGCCTGGAGGCGTATTACCAGGAGGCCGGCCGCGCCGGCCGGGACGGCAGCCCGGCCGACTGCATCCTGCTCTACTCCGGCGGCGACGCCGCCACCGCCCGCTATCTGATCGAGCACGGCGGGGAGAACGAGGCACTGGACGAGACCCAGCGCGCCGTCGTCCGGCGACAGGACTACCAGCGGCTGGAGGCCATGACGGCCTACTGCCGCACGACCCAGTGCCTCCGCGGGCGGATCCTCTCGTACTTCGGGCAGCCCCACGGCGAGACGTGCGGCAACTGCGGCAACTGCCGCCGCGCCACCGTGCAGCAGGACATCACGGTGCCGGCCCAGATGATCCTCTCCTGCGTCCGCCGGGCGGAAACGCACCTCGGCTACGCCGTCGGCGCCGCGCTGCTGACGGACGTCCTCCGCGGCAGCCGAAGCCGGCGCGTCCTGGAGCTGGGGCTCGACCGTCTGAGCACGTACGGGCTCCTGCGCACCGTGTCGCGGGACACGGTCCGGCAGTACATGGACCGGCTGCGGGAGCTGGGATATCTGGAGCAGGATGCCCAGTACGGCGTCCTGCGTCTGACCCCGGGCGCCGCTGAGGTGCTCCACAACGGCCAGACCGTCTCCATGCCGGTGGCCGCATCCGCCGCGGCGGCGCCGGAGGCGGCAGCCGCGCCGGAATCGGACGGCGACCCGCTGTACGATGCCCTGCGGGCCGTGCGCTCCCGGCTTTCGGCCGCCGAGCACCTGCCGGCCTACATCATCTGCACCAACGCCACGCTGCGGGAGATGGTCCGGCAGCGGCCGCAGACCCTGGCGGAATTTCTGGAGCTGCCGGGCGTGGGCGAGACCAAGGCCCGCCGGTACGGGGCGCCGTTCCTGGAGGTCCTGCGGAGCTGGCAGGCATCCGAAGGCGAATAACGGAGGCAGGCTGCCGGGACAGCCTGCAGAGACTGGAGGAATCGTATGCTGCTGCTCATCTCCCCGGCCAAGCGCATGGCCGCCGATCCGGACGCCTTCGCTCCCGAAAGCCTGCCGCAGTTTCTGCCGGAGGCGGAGCGGCTGCTGGCGGCGCTGCAGGCCATGTCTCCCGCCGCGCTGCGGACGCTCTGGCGGTGCAGCGAGACGCTGGCGCTGCAGAATCTGGAGCGCCTGGCAGTCACGGACCTGCGCCGCCGGCTGACGCCGGCGCTGCTGGCCTACGACGGCATCCAATACCGCTTCATGGCCCCGACGGTCTTTGAGACCGCCCAGCTGGACTACGTCCGCAGCCGCCTCCGGATCCTCTCGGGGCTGTACGGTGTCCTGCGTCCCTTCGACGGCGTCGCGCCCTACCGGCTGGAGATGCAGGCGCGGCTGGCCGTGGACGGCTGCCGCGATCTGTACGAATTCTGGGGCGGCCGGCTGGCCGAAGCCCTGGCCCGGGAGGACGACTGCATGGTAAACCTGGCCTCCCGGGAGTACAGCCGCGCCGTGGCGCCCCACCTGCCGCCGTCGGTGCGGTTCGTATCCTGCACCTTCGGGGCGCTGGCAGACGGCCGGGTCGTGGAAAAGGGGACGCTCTGCAAGATGGCCCGCGGGCGCATGGTCCGCTGGGCCGCATCCCAGGGCGCCGACCGGCCGGAGGACCTGCGGGACTTTGCGGAGCTGGACTATCGGTACGATCCGTCACGCTCCACGGCGGAATCGCTGGTCTTTCTCGGGAAGGGGGACATCCCGTGATGGTTCTGATGCCGGCGCGGCCGGACATGCTGGAGGCGTGCGACGCCATTCTCCGCGACGGCAGGGCCTTTCAGCGGGAGCAGGGCTTCGTGCAGTGGACCGAGGACTACCCCAACCGGGAGACCATCCAGAAGGACATCCGGGCCGGGAAGGGCTACGTGCTCCAGGTGGACGGCCAGGTCGCCGGGTACGTCTGCCTCGACTTCGGCGGCGAGCCCGCCTACGCCGCGATCCGCGGCGCCTGGCACACGCAGCCGCCCTACGCCGTCGTGCACCGGCTGGCGCTGCACCGGGACTTCCGGGGCCGGGGGCTGATGGACGCCGCGTTCCGGCAGATGGAGGCGCTGTGCCGCGCCCGGAACGTCCTCAGCATCCGCGCGGACACGGACTTCCCCAACACGCGGATGCAGCACATCCTGGAGAAAAACGGTTTCACCCGGTGCGGAACCGTCGTATTTCAGGGCAGCGAAAAGCTGGCCTACGAGAAGGCGCTGGCCCCGGCTCCCGCGGCCGGCGCGCCGGAATCACACGAAGGAGGTATGTAGCATGCTGCTGGAAGTCGGAACGCCCGCCCCGGCCTTTACGCTGCCGGATCAGGACGGCAGCCCCGTCTCCCTGTCGGACTTTCTCGGAAAAACGGTGATCCTCTACTTCTATCCCCGGGACAATACCCCCGGCTGCACCCGGCAGGCCTGCGCCTTTGCGTCCCTAGACGGGGCGTTCGCCGAGCAGAACGCCGTGGTGCTGGGCGTCAGCAAGGACTCGCCGGCGTCCCACCGGAGATTTGCCGACAAGTACGCCCTGCCCTTCCGCCTGCTGGCCGACACGGAGAAGAGCGTGCTGCAGGCCTACGGCGTCTGGCAGGAGAAGAAGCTGTACGGCAAGGTCTCCATGGGCGTCGTGCGCACCACGTACGTGATCGACGAGCACGGCGTCGTGGAAAAGGTCCTGCCGAAGGTCAAGCCGGACACCAACGCCGCCGAGCTGCTGGCGTACCTCCGGGAACGGACGTGAAAAGCGCCCGGCGCGGGCCGGGCGGCGGAGCCATCATGGAATTTTCCCACTGCAAGCTGGAGATTTTCGTGCCGGAATCGCACCTGGAGGCCGTCCGGCAGGCCCTGGCCTCCGTGGACGCCGGGCACATCGGGCAGTACGACGGCTGCCTCTCCTGGTCCCCCGTGACCAGCTGCTGGCGGCCCCTGGCCGGTGCCTCCCCGTACCTGGGCATCGTGGGGCAGCCGTGCACCGCGCCGGAGGTGAAGGTGGAGGCCACCTGCCGGACGGAGCAGGTGGACGCCGCCCTGGACGCCGTCCGCCGGGCGCATCCATACGAGGAGCCGGTCATCAACGTGATTCCGCTGTATCGGACGGGCCTGTGAGGGCCCAGGCGACCAGCGGCTCCAGGGCCGCCCGGTCCAGAAAGTTCACATGCTGGCCGTACGTGGCCAGCAGCTCCCGGTCCTCCTGGCGCAGCTGCGCCGGGTCGCGCCGCCGGAGGCCGGCCCGCAGGGCCGCCATCATGGCCCGGTGGACGGGGCCCAGATGCGGATAGTCGATGCCGCCCCGCAGGTGAAAGACGGCCGTCTGCGCCCGCAGCTCCGGCGGCAGCGCCCGCTCCGCCGCGGCCCGGAGGTTTTCGGCGTTCTCCGGATTGGCCGGGTCGGCCAGGCCGCAGGTAAACAGCGCCAGCCGCCGGGCGACCAGCGCCCCGGCGTGGTCCTTCAGGAACCGCGCACCGGCCACACCGCCGGCGTACAGGCCGCCGCCGAAGATCACCGTGCCGCACCCCTCCAGCGCCGCAGCCGCAGCCTTCCGGGCAGGCACGGCGCGGCAGTCCAGCGCCTCGGCCAGCCACTGGGCATACCGGGCCGTGTGGCCGTAGTGGGATCCGTACAGAACGACTGCATCCATGAGGAGACCTCCCGCAACTTTCTGCCGCCAGTATACCAGACGCCGCGTGCCCGGGCAAGCGCCCGGGCCTTCATTTTACAGAGATTTCACACGGCTCCGCGCCGCAGGGTTTTCTTTTTTTCGAAACCGTAGTATCATGGAATCGGAAGAAAGGAGGGTTCCCCATGAAACTGACCTTTTACGGCGCGGCCAGGGCCGTCACCGGCAGCTGCCACTGCGTCACCTGCGGCGGCCGGAAAATCCTCATTGACTGCGGCCTCCAGCAGGGGAAGGACGAGTGGGACAACGGCGAGCTGCCGTTCCACGCCGGCCTCATCGACGACGTGATCGTCACCCACGCCCACATCGACCACACCGGCCGGATCCCGCTGCTGGTGAAGCAGGGCTTCCGCGGCCACATCTACTGCACGCGCGTCACGGGTGAGCTCATGAGCATCATGCTCCGCGACTCGGCCCACATCCAGGAGAGCGACGCCAAGTGGAAGAACCAGAAGGGCCGCCGCTCCGGCGCGCCGCCGGTGGAGCCGCTCTACACGCTGGACGACGTGCAGGCCGCGCTGGACCTGGTGGTCCCCTGCGAATACGGCCGGGAGGTCCGCATCGGCAGGGACGTCTCCGCCCGCTTCACCGACGCCGGCCATCTGCTGGGCTCGGCCATCGTGGAGCTGTGGCTCACGGAGAACGGCGCCAACCGCAAGGTGGTGTTCACCGGGGACCTGGGCAACGTGGGCCAGCCCATCATCCGGGACCCGCAGCCGATTGCCAGCGCAGACTTCCTCGTCACCGAGAGCACGTACGGCGACCGGGTTCACGAGCCGCCGGCCAGCTACACCGCCCAGCTGGCCGGGATCATCGACGAGACGCTGGGCGCCGGCGGCAACGTCATCATCCCCTCTTTCGCCGTAGGCCGTACCCAGGAGCTGCTGTACTTCATCCGGGAGATGAAGGAGCAGGGCCTGGTGAAGCGGGTGCCGGACTTCGAGGTGGTCGTGGACAGCCCCCTGGCCAACGAGGCCACGCGGATCTACTCCGGCGACCTGGAGGGCTACCTGGACGAGGAGGCCCTGGCCACCATCCGGGAGCGCGACCTGTTCACCTTCCCCCGCCTGCGGCTCATCACCGGCAGCGACGAGTCCCGCAGCCTGAACACCGACCCGACGCCGCGGGTCATCATCTCTGCCGCCGGCATGTGCGACGCCGGCCGCGTCCGCCACCACCTGAAGCACAACCTCTGGCGGCGGGAGTGCGCCGTCGTGTTCGTGGGCTACCAGGCCGAAGGCACCTTGGGCCGCGCCCTGCTGGACGGCGTCCGGCGCGTGAAGCTCTTCGGCGAGGAGATCGAGGTCAACGCCCGCATTCTCTCCATCCAGGGCCTGTCGTCCCACGCCGACCAGCCCCACCTGCTGGCCTGGACGCAACACATCAGCCCGCCGCCGAAGCACACCTTCGTGGTGCACGGCCAGGCGGAGGTCACGGAGTTCTACGCCGGACTGCTGCGGGACCACGGCCTTTCCGCCCACGCGCCGGACCCCGGCGAGGTCTACGACCTGCTGGAGAACCGCGTCGCCGAACCGGGCACGCTCCGGACACCGCCGGCCGCCGGCGCCAGGATCACCCCTGCCGCCTCCCCGGCCTTCCGCCGCCTGGAGCAGACGGCCAGAGCGCTGCTGGAGGTCGTGGAACACAACCGCGGCGGCTCCAACAAGGACCTGGCCAAATTCACCGACCAGCTCCGCGCCCTGATCGAAAAGTGGGACCGCTGAGCGGCGTCCGTAAAGCGCCCGCCCCGGGCAAGTCCCGGGGCGGGCGTTTCGGTTTCATTCTCAGTCGGCGATCTCCGTCTGCGTCCGGTACAGGGCGGCGTAGGCGCCGTTCTGTTCCAGGAGCTGGCGGTGGGTGCCTTCTTCGGTGACGACGCCATTGGCGATGACGAGGATGCGGCCGGCGCTGCGGATGGTGGAGAGGCGGTGGGCGATGATCAGCGTCGTGCGGCCACGGGCCAGCTGGTCAAACGCCCGCTGGATCTTCGCCTCCGTGACCGTGTCCAGGGCCGAGGTGGCCTCGTCAAGGATCAGCACCGGCGGATTCTTCAGGAAGATCCGGGCGATGGAGATCCGCTGCTTCTGCCCGCCGGACAGCAGCGTCCCCCGCTCGCCCACGTACGTGTCAAAGCCGTCGGGCATGGCCAGGATGTCTTCGTAGATCTCCGCCTTCCTGGCCGCTTCGATGACCTGCTCCTCGGTGGCGTCGGGGCTGCCGTAGCGGATGTTCTCCAGCACCGTGTCCGGGAACAGAAACACGTCCTGCTGCACGATGCCGATGTTCCGGTGGAGGGACGCCTGGGTCACGCTGCGGACGTCCTTCCCGTCGATCTTCACGGCGCCGCCGGTCACGTCGTAGAACCGCGGGATCAGCTGGCACAGCGTCGTCTTGCCGCCGCCGGAGGGGCCGACGATGGCCACCGTCTCACCCGCCGCCACGCGGAGGCTCACGTCCCGCAGCACCTCCCGGGTATCGTCCTCGTACGCAAAGTCCACGTGCTCCAGCTCGATGTCCCCCCGGACCCGCCCCAGATCCTCCGCGTCCGGAGCGTCCCGGAGCGTCGGCTCCGTACGCATCAGCTCCACGAACCGGTCCAGGCCGGCAAAGCCGTTGGCAAACATCTCCGCGAAATTCGCCAGCTTCCGGACGGGGTTGACGAAGGTGGTGATATAGAGGTTGAAGGTGATCAGATCCACGTACGTCATCCGGTCGCCCATGATCAGCGCGCCGCCGACGGTGATCACCGCCGCCGACAGCAGGCAGATGAACAGCTCCATGGTGCCCATAAAGCGCCCCATGGCCTGGTAATACTCCTTTTTGGAGTTCTTGAAGTCGCCGTTGGCCCGGTCAAACTTCTGCATTTCGCCGCGCTCGGCCGCGAAGGCCTTGGCCGTCCGGATGCCGGAGAGCCCCGACTCCAGCTCGGCATTGATGGCGCCCGTCTTCTGCTTGACGCGGCGGGAGGCGCGCATCATGCCGCCGCGCATGGTCATGAGCACCGCCAGGAACACCGGGATCATCACCGCCACCACCAGCGCCAGTTCCCAGCGGATGGTGAACATGACGATCAGCGCACCGACGATCGTCACCATGGAGATGAACAGGTCCTCCGGTCCGTGGTGGGCCAGCTCCGTGATCTCAAACAGGTCGTTCGTCAGCCGGCTCATGAGCTGGCCGGTGCGGTTCTGGTCGAAATAGCCGTAGCTGAGGGTCTGCATGTGGGCGAACAGATCCCGCCGGATGTCGGCCTCCACCCGGATGCCGAAGGTGTGCCCCCAGTAGGTGACGACGTAGTACAGCGCCGCCCGCACGGCAAACGCCAGCACCACCACGGCCATCACCGTAAAGAACGCGGCAAAGGCCCGGTTGGGCAGCAGATCGTACATGGCCGTCCGCGACACCAGCGGAAAGGCCAGGTCCACCAGGGAAATACACAGCGCGCAGGCCATATCCAGCAGAAACAGCCGCCGGTGCGGCCGAAAATAGCCGAGGAAAATTCTCAGGCGGCTCCGATTCTGAAAGTCCCGGGTCGTCATATACACGCCTCCATTCTCACTCCCGGCTGCCGCCGGGCAGCCGCCGCGGGGTGTGTCTTTCCCCGGCAGACTGTATTATAGCGCAATCCGGTGGAAATGTCCAAGCAGACTTTTGATGCGGCCGATTTTCAGGAGCCGGTTGCTTTTCCGGGAAAAATCCGTTATACTGCCAATGTCCGAGAGAACGAGGGGAGGTACGGCCGTGAATCTCAACTCCGTGCCCTACGTGCTGCTGCTGGCCGC
Source organism: uncultured Oscillospiraceae bacterium (assembly GCA_904395865.1). Taxonomy (GTDB): domain Bacteria; phylum Bacillota; class Clostridia; order Oscillospirales; family Oscillospiraceae; genus Avoscillospira_A. Next base: position 4,659 of record CAJFNY010000114.1, on the reverse strand, counting down.
TGTGGCGCTGCTGCACTGGGCGCTCCGCCCCGAGCTGCGCTGCGGCTTCCTGCTGCTGGCCAGCTGGGTGTTTTACGGGATCTGTGCGCCGCGCTTTCTGCCGCTGCTGCTGGCAACGACGCTCCTGGTATACGGTCTGGGCCGCTGGATGGGCGCCCGGCCGGCGCGCAGGAAGCCGATCCTGCTTCTGGGTCTGCTGGTCTGCTTCGGCATCCTGTTCCTGTTCAAATACCTGGGCTTTTTCGGAGGGCTGCTCTCGTCCCTGCTGGCCCGGGCCGGGCTGGCGCCGCTGCAGCTGCCGGCGCTGCTGATGCCGGCCGGCATCTCCTTCTATACCTTCGCGCTCTGCGGTTATCTGATGGACGTCTACCGTGGGCGGCAGGCGCCGGAGACCTCCTTCGTGGACTTCGCCCTGTTCGCCTCGTTCTTCCCGGCCATCCTGTCCGGTCCCATCGAGCGCGCCACCCATCTGCTGCCTCAGCTGAAGGCGCACCGCCGCGGCGGCAGCCCCTCCGGCGAGGACGTGCGGATCGGCGTCACGCGCTTTCTGCTGGGCCTGTTCAAGAAGATGGTCCTTGCCGACCAGCTGGCCATCGTCGTCAACACCGCCTACGGCGATCCCGCCGCTTTCACCGGCGTGCAGCTGCTGGGTGCGGCGCTGGCCTACTCCCTGCAGATCTACTGTGACTTCTCCGCCTACTCGGACATGGCCATCGGCTCTGCCCGGCTGCTGGGCTTCACACTGCTGGAGAACTTCCATGCGCCGTACCTGTGCAGCTCCATTCAGGACTTCTGGCGGCGGTGGCACATCTCCCTGTCCTCCTGGTTCCGGGATTACCTCTACTTCCCGCTGGGCGGCAGCCGGCGGGGGACGGTCCGCAAGTACGTCAACGTGCTGATCGTCTTTGCCGTCAGCGGCCTGTGGCACGGGGCGGCCATGACGTTCGTGGTCTGGGGCCTGCTCAACGGCGTCTATCAGGTGATCGGTGCGCTGACGGCGCCGGTACGCGCCCGGATCCGCGGCGCGCTCCATCTGGCCGACGGCGCCGCCGTCACCCGCTGCATCCAGGCGGTGCTCTGCTTCCTGCTGCTGACGGTCACATGGGTGTTCTTCCGGGCCGCCTCCCTGCAGCAGGCTCTGGAGATCCTCGGCCGGATTTTCACGCTGGCCGGCGGCGTGTTTCCGCTGAACGTCACGGCCCTGGGACTGAGCCGGGCCCGGCTGCTGGCCGTGGGCCTGGCCGTGATCGTCCTGCTGATTCTGGACATCCGCAGCCAGCTGCCGGCGCGGCAGCGGCTGTGCGACACGGTCTGGCGCCGGTATGCCGTGTGGACGGCACTGATCCTGGCCATTGTGGTGTTCGGCGCCTACGGCCCCGGCTACAACGCCCAGGAATTCCTGTACTTCCAGTTCTGAAAGGAGGGCCGCCATGCACTCCCGCAGGCGTGAAGGGCTGGCCCTGCTGGTCAGCCTGGTCGTACTGGCGCTGGCGCTGGGGCTGCTGACCCGGCTGCTGACGCTGAAGCGGCACGACATGGGCTCCACCTGGGGCCACTTCCTCCAGGAGGAGGAGCATTCCATCGACCTGCTGTTCCTCGGCAGCTCGCTGGTCTACTGCGACGTGGTCCCGGCCGTCATCTGGGAGGAGACCGGCCTGACCGGCTACGTCATGGCCGGGCCGGAGCAGACGCTTCCCATGACGTATTACTACCTCCGGGAGGCGCTGCAGACCCAGCAGCCGCAGGCCGTATTCGTGGAGATCACCGGCGTGTTCTACGCCCGGTACACCGGCTATACCAAGACGAACATCGGGCAGATGCCCTGGGGCATGAACCGCCTGCAGGCCACCTTCCGGGAGGCGGAGCCGGAGAACCGGGCCGGTCTGCTGTTTCCGCTGCTGTTCTACCACGACCGGTGGAGCAGCCTGACGGCCGACGACTTCGCCGTCACCTTCCGCGGTTACGAGCCGGATCCGCTGGCGGGCTACACCTTTCTGAACACGTACTGTGAGACCGACGGCGTCTCCGACCGGGCGCTGACCCGGGACGCGGCCAACGAGGCCCGCAACTGGGACGCCCTGACGGCCATCTACGACCTCTGCCTGGAGGAGGACATTCAGCCGGTATTCTACGTAGCCCCGTGCCTCCACCGGATCCCGGAGGCGGCCATGGAGCCGCTGCAGGCGCGGATCCGGGAGGCGCTGCCGGAAGCGCCCCTGCTGGACTGCAACGATCACTTCGCGGCCATCGGCGCCGACGAGTCCACGGATTTCTTCGACCCGCTCCACTACAACGCCGCCGGCGCGGAGAAGTTCTCCCGATTTCTCGGCGGCTGGATCTCGGACAACCTGAAACTGTCCCCGGAGCCCGGCCGGGACGCCGCTCTCTGGCAGTCCCGTCTGGACCATTTCCGTCAGCTGGCTTCCACGCCGCCGACGCCGCAGGACGCGCCGTAGCGCCGCGCGGACGGCGCCAGCCCTGCCCCATCCGTACAGGCTTCTCCCAAACGGGAACAGCCGCTCAAACCACAGCCACGTTTGGAGGACCGACTATGGAGACCATCAACCTGACAGAGATCGGAGCACGTGTCCGCGCCCGCCGCAAGGGCCTGGGTTGGACGCAGGAGCATCTCGCCGAGCGCATGGACGTCTCGTCGCAGATGATTTCCTGCCTGGAGCGCGGTGTGAAGTCCATCCAGATCGACAATCTGGTCCGGCTGAGCCGGGCGCTGAATATCAGCACCGATTACATTCTGACCGGCTTCCAGCCCGACGACAATCCGGACCGGCTCGCAGAACGGATCGCACGGCTTCGGCCGGAGCATCGCAAGGTGGTCGACGCCCTGGTGGCCTGCTGTCTGCAGGAGCGGTAAACAGACATGGGGAGCGGTTGATCCAACCGCTCCCCATGTCTGCGCATCTGTATGTCGTTGTGACGGTCAGCCGCCGTACTGATCGTACAGCTTCAGGACCTCCGCCATGGGGCGGACGCCGGCGGTGGCGCCCACCTCGCTCAGGGAGGCGGCAGCCGTGCAGGCGCCCAGCTTCAGGCCCTGGTCCAGGCTCAGGCCGGACTCGGCGGCGTACAGCACGCCGGCGCAGAACGCGTCGCCGGCACCCACGGTGCCCTGGATGTATCCCTTGGGCAGATGGAGGCTCTCCACCCGGTGGAGCTTGCCGTCGGCGTCCAGGCCGCAGCCCATCTCCGGGCAGTGGATGACCGCCCACGTGGTGACACCCAGCTCAAACAGCCGGCGGAGCGCCTTCTCCATGTTCTCCGGGTGCAGGCTGCCGTCCTCGTTGCGCAGCGAAATGCCGGTGGTCTGCTGGGCCTCCAGCTCGTTGATGATGCAGTAGTCGGCGTACCGCAGGGCCGGCGTCACCAGGCGCCGGTACCGGTCGCCCGTCTCGGAGACCACGTCGATGGAGGTCCTGAGCCCCCGCTCCCGGGCCTGGTGCAGCAGGCGGGCCATGCGGGTGCCGTATTCCGGCTCCTCCTCATCCAGGTAGGGCAGCATCAGGATGTAGCCGATGTGCAGGATGTCCACATCGTCCAGCTTGTCCCAGTCGATGTCGCCGTCCTTGCCGTAGGTGGCGTTGGCGCCGGCGTACTGGAAGAAGGTCCGCTCCTTCGTCTGGTTGTTGCTCATGACGGCCGTGAAGGAGGTCCGGCCGGTGCGCCGCACCATGCTCAGATCAATGTTGGGGAACTTGCCCAGCTCCGAGAGGATGAAGTCTCCTTCGGCATCGTGGCCGGCCACGCCGGAGGCGACCAGGTGCAGCTCCGGGTCCAGCTTCGCCAGGTCCACGATGGTGTTGCACACGCACCCGCCGGTGGAGCTCTGAATGCCCTCCGTGATGTGGGTCAGCTCATTCTGCCTGGGCCAGGTCTCAATGGGATAGGTGATATCCACGAGCATATTGCCGGCACAGCAGATTCCTTTACGTTTCGACATAGTTTCCCTCCTGCAGATGGTCGCAGCATCCGTGATGTTCAATCTGTATTATAACAAGGCCGCCGGGGAATGTCCATAGCCAATCCCCGCAGCTTCCTGCAGGCATGGCGCAGCCCGGAGCGTGCGCTCCGGGCTGCGTCTGCGAGAGAATTGGGTAAAGCTAGATCGATGCGGGGGCATCTATTCAAATCCAGCCCCGGTGGCACCCAGGGCGGGATCTGACGGAAATCAGTCGAGGATCTCCATCAGTCTGCCGCAGCAGACCGGGATCGGCTCGCCGGCCTTGACGTGCTCCGTCCGGTTGCAGATGTAGCAGTAGACGTCGGTATCGTACGGCGCCAGCACCTGCGGGACGGCCTTCGTCTCCGCCTCGCTCAGGCCCTCGATGTGGAACTTGGCGGACTTGTTCTCCGTGCGGACGTACACGCCCATGGGCTCCAGCCGCTTCGTCTCACCGACGCAGTTGCCCATCTTGATCCAGAGGGCCTCCAGCTCCGTGGCCTCGGCGGCGTTCTCGGGAATGAACTCCGCAATGTCCTTATCCAGTCTGATTTTCACGGGAACATCTCCTCAAAGCGGCCGTCAATCAGCCGAAGTACCGCTGCAGCAGGCCGGCAAACGCCTTGCCGTGGCGGGCCTCGTCGCGGGCCATCTCATGGACGGTGTCGTGGATGGCGTCCAGGTTGTACTGCTTGGCCAGCTTG
>CAJFNY010000113.1 GCA_904395865.1 uncultured Oscillospiraceae bacterium | reverse complement strand
GCCGCCTGCTCCCCGGGGTCCGGGGGCCGCAGCCACCGGCGGGTTTTCGCCCCTTTTCCCCGGTGAAAAGGGGCCCGCCGGAGGCATAACCAGCCGAAAGGCTCCCCCTGGCTTCCCGTCAGAAGCCCCCGGTCCACGCCGAACGGAACGACTGCCCCCGGATACAATCGCGGTCCATACCACAACAATCCCCCGGTCCGCCGGCCCGGCCATGCTTCCGGAGCATGGCCGGGTATGCCGGCCGGGCCATTGCATTTTCGCGCCGACTTCGGTATACTGTAGGCAGTGAGATTACAGGGGGGAATTGCCGTGTCAGAACAGTCTGAGGCCCTGGAGATCCTGCACCGGGTGGAGCGGGGGGAGCTGAAGGCCGACGAGGCGCTGCTGCGCCTGAAGCTGGCGCCGTTCGACGACCTGGGCTTCGCCAAGGTGGATCACCACCGGAGCCTGCGCCAGGGCACGTCGGAGGTCATCTACGGCGCCGGAAAGACGCCGGAGCAGATCGCCGCCATCGCCGGGAACATGCTCTCCCGCGGCCAGAAGGCCGTGCTCATCACCCGGATGAGCCGGGAGACCGCCGACTTCGTGGGGGCGAAGCTGGCGCTGACGTACGACCCCCTGTCGAAGATCGGCCGCATCGGCCCGCTGCCGGAGCCCGGCGGCGTCGGCACCGTCGTCGTCCTGACGGCCGGCACCAGCGACCTGCCCGTGGCCGAGGAGGCGGCCCAGACGGCCGAATTCCTGGGCAACCGGGTGGAGCGGCTGTACGACGTGGGCGTCGCCGGCATCCACCGGCTGCTGGCCCACACCGACTCCATCATGCGGGCCACGGTCATCATCGCCATCGCCGGCATGGAGGGGGCCATCGCCAGCGTCGTGGGCGGTCTGGCCGACTGCCCGGTCATCGCCGTGCCCACCAGCGTCGGGTACGGCGCGGCCTTCGGCGGCCTGGCGGCGCTGCTGTCTATGCTCAACTCGTGCGCCAGCGGCGTCAGCGTCGTCAACATCGACAACGGCTTCGGCGCCGGCTACCTGGCCAATATGATCAACCACGTGGGGGAGAAGCTGCAATGAAAACGCTGTATCTGGACGTCACGGCCGGCTGCGCCGGCGACATGCTCCTGGGGGCCCTGTACCGGCTGTGCCCCGACTGGGACGGCTTCCTGGCGGCCATGAACGCCCTGCCGCTGGACGGCATCGCCGTCCGGCCGGAGCCTGTCACCGACCACGGCCTGGAGGGCGTCCACATGGCCGTATCCTTCCACGGGGCGGAGGAGGGGCCCGACGGCCCCCACGGTCACGACCACCACGGCCACCATCCCCACCACGCCCACCGGAAGCTGGCCAACGTAGTGGCCCTGATCCGCGGCCTGCCGCTGCCGGAGGCGGTGCTGGACGACGCCTGCGCCGTCTACGGCCTGGTGGCCGGGGCCGAGGCCAGAGCCCACAACACGACGCCCGGCGAGGTCCACTTCCACGAGGTGGGCACCAACGACGCCATCGCCGACATCGTGGGCGTCAGTCTGCTGCTGCACACCCTGGCGCCGGACGGCGTCACGGCCACGCAGGTGGCCGTGGGCGGCGGCACCGTCCGCTGCGCCCACGGGGAGCTGCCGGTGCCGGCCCCGGCCACGGCGGCGCTGCTGGAGGGGCTGCCGACGATCCACGGTCCGGCGGACCGGGAGCTGTGCACGCCCACCGGCGCGGCGCTGCTGCGCCACTTCGTCACCCGCTGGGCGCCGTTCCCGGCGGACGGAGGCACCGTGGGCCGCGGCATGGGCACCCGCCGGTTTGAGACCCACTGCAACGCCGTCACCGCCCGGCTGATCACTGAATGAACCATTGAACCATGAGCGCCCCCGGCGGAGGCCGGGGGCGCTTCGTGGTTTCAGCCGGCCGACTGCGGAACGAGGCCGCCGGTGACGATGGAGGCGTCCAGATAGGTGGCCAGGGTGCCGTGCAGCTGCAGCAGATACCAGCGGCCGTCGTAGCAGACGGCGTTGGGGCAGAACACGTACGGCGTGCCGCCGATCGCCACCCGGATGGCCACAGGCTCCACCGCGTCGGCGTTCAGATGGGCGTACAGCTCCTCCAGGCGGAGCCCCTCCTCCGGCATGTCGCCCCGCAGCAGCTCCGCCGCGTCCACGGACTCGCCGATCTCCAGGCTGGCCAGAAGCTCCAGCGCCTGGGGGTTGGTGTGCCGGGCCAGGAACGACGCGCCGCTCTGCCCGTCCAGGACCATGACGGTATCCAGCAGCTCCGGGTCTGGCGTGGTGAGCCACACGTACTGCAGGCACATGGCCCGAATCAGCTCCTGCCGGCGCTGGGCGACGTTCAGCGCATGGGCCAGCGCGTTGTCGTCCAGACAGCCCATGGTGTTGGGGACGTACGCGTTGTACCGCTCCAGATACGCGGCCCGGTCCAGATTCGCCCAGTAGCGCTCCACGGTGCAGGCGGCCAGCATGGCGTCCAGGTCGCCGTCCCGCAGACCCTCCAGGTACGCCGCGGCCGCCGCCTCCGGCGTCCGGAAGCCGGGGCCGTCCACGGTGGCTTCCGTCCCGCCGGGCGTCAGTACGCCGGTCAGCAGCAGCACGGCCGCGAGGACGGCGGTCAGCGCCGCCCCCAGCAGCACGCCGGGCAGCAGCCGGCTTCTCCGGGGCGCGGGCCGCTGCGCCGGCTCCGGCTGCGGCGCCGACTGCGGTACCGGCTCCGGCTGCGGGGGCGACTGCGGCGGGGCCGCCTGGGCTTCCGCGCTTTTCAGGATCTCCGCCATGGACGGCGGCTCCCGGGACGCACCGCAGGCCGGACAGAATGTTTCTCCATCGGCCAGGGACTTCCCGCAGTTGGGGCAGACCATTTTCGTCACTTCCTCTTCCGTTGATGAGGCGAGTATACCACGGGGGCCGGAAGTCCGTCAAGGAAAGCACCCCGCCGGAGGCGGGGCGCTGCAGGTCACTTTTTCATCAGCGGTGCGCCGGTGTGCCAGGCCTGGCCGACCTTTTCGCCGATGGCGTAGTAGCCGCTCTGGAACTGGTCGAAGACGAAAGCGTTGAGCTTCGTCGGGTCGACCTTGCCGCGCTCGTCCAGGACCGACTCGTCGGCCAGCGTGCCGACGATCTCGCCCAGGACGCGGAAACCGTACACCGTGTGCTGGCACTCCACGACTTTGCACTCCAGCGTCAGCGGGAACTCCTCCACCACCGGCGCGTCGACCTTTTCGCTCCGGACGGCGTGGAGGCCGCTGCGGGCGAATTTGTCGGGCAGCTTGTTGCCGGTGGCGATGCCGAAGAAGTCGGCCGCCTCGATGTGGGGCACGTCGGCGATGCTCAGGGTGAACGCGCCGCGGGCCTTGATGTTCCGGGAGGTCTTGTGGTCCTCGTCGATGTTCAGGGCCACCATGTTCTCGGCGCAGACGCCGCCCCAGGCCATATTCATGACGTCCACGGTGCCGTCCTCGCCGTACGTGGCGATCATCAGCACCGGCATGGGGAACGTGTAGGGCTTGACGCCCAGGTCTTTTTTCATAGCAACTGCCTCCTCGTCGGATTCTGCGGTTCCAAAATCGGGATTTCCTCCGGTTCCATTATAGAACGGAGTGGGGAAGCGTGGCAAGAGCTGACATTTGTATAAGGATCTTACCTGCAGGAGAGCGGCCGCGGCTTCATGACCATCGTCCCGCAGCCGTACGGCAAGGTGTGTTGGCAAAGGCCGACCGGCCAACGCTTCTGCGGGGCCGTGCGAATCATTCTGCGTCCGTCCGGGCGCAGACGAACCAGCGGTTCTTTTCCAGCCAGAGGTACGACTCCCGGCCGCCGATCCGGCACGTGTACCGGACGCCGACGCCGCCGACGCTCTGGCACGCGGCGCGGCGCACGTCGACGATCCGGTCGATGGGATACCGGCGGCCCTCGTCGAACTCGATGACCAGCGGGCGGAGGCGGCCGTCGGCCTCGAAGCGCACCACCACGGGGACGTATTTCTTTTCACGCGGATCCATGGCCTCACCTCCCAAAGTAGCCCACCGGGTGCACCACGTGGTCGTCCCGGACGTTCAGCCGGCCCAGCTCCGGGTGCACGTCCAGCCGGGCCCGGCGGATGCTCAGATAGCCGTACCGCTGCCGCAGCCGGTCCACGGCGGCGTCGATGCGCTCCCACTTCTCCCGCCGCCGGTCCTCGGCGTACAGCGAGAGCTGCCCCTCCGGCACGGCCTCCACCAGGCCGCTGCCGCGGAGCCCGATGCTGCGCACCGGCCGGCTCCACCGGTACCGCTCCCGGAACAGCTCCAGGGCGGTGTCGGCCAGCTCCCGGCTGGCGCAGGAGGGCCGCGGCAGCTTCCGCTGGCAGAGAAAGCTCCGCAGGTCCGCGTCCCGCACCGACAGCTCCACGGTGGTGCACCGGGCCGCCAGCTCCCGCATCCGGGAGCAGACGCTCTCGGCCAGCAGCAGAAGCATCAGGCGGACGTCGTCCTCGTCCCGCAGGTCCCGCGGCGTGGTGGCGCTGTTGCCCACCGAGTGGACGTTGGGAATGTGGTCGCTGCGCAGCACCGGCGTGTCGTCCAGGCCGTTGGCGAAGCGGCGGAGGACGGCGCCCATCTTCCCGAGCCGCCCCACCAGCGTCGCCTCCGGGCAGCAGGCCAGGCGGCCGATGGTGCTGATGCCGATGGCGCGGAGCTTCCGGGCCGTGGCCGGCCCCACGTACAGCAGCGCCTCCACCGGCAGCGGGTAGACCAGCTCCCGGTAGTTGTCCGGGCCGATGCGGGTGATGGCGTCGGGCTTGCGGTAGTCGCTGGCCAGCTTGGCCGTGATCTTGTTGTCGGCCACGCCGATGCTGACCGTCAGCCCCAGCTCGAAGCCGACGCGCTCCCGGATCTCCCGGGCGACGGCCATGGGGCCGCCGAAGAGACCGGCGCTGCCGGTGACGTCCAGCCAGCACTCATCCAGGCCGAAGGGCTCCACCCGGTCGGTGTAGTCGCCATAGATCTCCCGGGCCAGGCGGCTGAAGCGGATGTATTCGGCCATGTCCGGCGGCAGCACCGCCAGCTCCGGGCAGAGCTGCCTGGCCTGCCAGACGGCCATGCCCGTACGGACGCCCCGGGGCCTGGCCAGGTAGTTGGCCGCCAGGACGATGCCGTGACGGTCCTCCTGCCGGCCGCAGACGGCCAGCGGCCGGTCCCGCAGCGCCGGGTGGCGCTGCATTTCCACCGAGGCGTAGAAGCAGTTCTGGTCCACGTGGAGAATCTGCCGCGTCATCGGGATCACCTCCTGACCTCTATAATAGAACATATGTTTGAAATAAGCAAGCGGAAAATCCTGTCGACCATTTTTTGCGGCGCCGCATTGTCCTTCGGCTGCGGACGCGAAAAGCCTCCCCGTCAGGGGAGGCTTGAGGCTGTCGAAAAACCGCACTGACGGAAGGATTCGGAGGGAGGGAAAGTGTGAAAGGCTGCTCCGCAGAGCGTGCCGGAGCGCAACCGCCCGCCGCGCGGGCGGCGCTTGGC
>CAJFNY010000112.1 GCA_904395865.1 uncultured Oscillospiraceae bacterium | reverse complement strand
CGTCATCGAGGTCCTGGCCACCAACGGCAACACCCACCTGGGCGGCGACGACTTCGACGACTGCATCATCCAGTACCTGGTCGGTGAGTTCAAGAAGGCCGAGGGCATCGACCTCTCCGGCGACAAGGTCGCCATGCAGCGGCTGAAGGAGGCCGCCGAGAAGGCGAAGATTGAGCTCTCCGGCGTGACCACCACGAACATCAATCTGCCGTATATCACCGCCGACGCCAACGGCCCGAAGCACCTGGACGTGACCCTGACCCGGGCGAAGTTCAACGAGCTGACGGCCCACCTGGTCGAGGCCACCATGGGCCCCGTGCGTCAGGCCATGTCCGATGCCGGCCTCAAGGCCGACGACCTGAGCAAGGTCCTGCTGGTGGGCGGCTCCACCCGGATCCCCGCCGTGCAGGAGGCCGTCAAGGGCATCACCGGCAAGGAGGGCTTCAAGGGCATCAACCCCGACGAGTGCGTGGCCGTGGGCGCTGCCATCCAGGGCGGCGTGCTGGGCGGCGACGTCAAGGGCCTGCTGCTGCTGGACGTGACGCCGCTGAGCCTGGGCATCGAGACCATGGGCGGCGTGTTCACGAAGCTCATCGAGCGCAACACCACCATCCCCACCAAGAAGAGCCAGATCTTCTCCACCGCCGCCGACAACCAGACCTCCGTGGAGGTCCACGTGCTCCAGGGCGAGCGCGAGATGGCCGCGTACAACAAGACGCTGGGCAAGTTCCAGCTGACCGGCATCGCCCCGGCGCCCCGCGGCGTGCCGCAGATCGAGGTCACGTTCGACATCGACGCCAACGGCATCGTCAACGTCAGCGCCAAGGATCTCGGCACCGGCGCCGAGCAGAAGATCACCATCACCGCCTCGTCCAACCTGTCCAAGGAGGATATCGACAAGGCCGTCCGTGAGGCCGAGCAGTACGCCGCCGAGGACAAGGCCCGCAAGGACGAGGTCGACACCCGCAACACGGCCGATCAGGTCATCTACCAGACGGAAAAGACCCTGAAGGACGTGGGCGACAAGGTCTCCGCCGCCGACAAGGCCCCCGTGGAGGCTGCGGTGGCAAAGCTGAAGGAGACCGTCAAGGGCACCGACGTGGCCGCCATCAAGGCCGCCACCGACGAGGTCCAGAAGGCCCTGAGCGCCATCGGCGAGAAGATCTATCAGAGCACGGCCCAGCAGCAGCCCGGGCAGGGCGGCCCGTCCGCCGGCGGCGCGGCCCCCAACCAGGGCGGCGATGACGGCGTGGTCGACGCGGACTACGAGGTCGTGGACGACAACTGATTGGTTCCGCTCCGCAGCCCCCGAGCCAAGGCCCGGGGGCTGTGAAGCGCAGAGACGAACACCGATAAGAGGTGAATGCCATGGCGAATGAGAAGAAACGAGACTACTATGAGGTCCTGGGCGTGGAAAAGACCGCCTCGGACGCAGAACTGAAAAAGGCTTACCGGAAGCTGGCCATGAAGTATCACCCGGACCAGAACCCCGGAGACAAGGCCGCTGAGGAGCGGTTCAAGGAGGTCAACGAGGCGTACGAGGTCCTCTCCGACCCGGAGAAGAAGGCCCGGTACGACCAGTACGGCTTCGCCGGCGTCGACCCCAACTTCAACCCCGGCTTCACCGGCGGAGGCGAGGGCTTCGGCTTCGGCGACCTGGGGGACATCTTCGGCGACTTCTTCAGCGGCTTCGGCTTCGGCGGCGGCGGATCCGCCCGCCGGAACGCGCCCCAGAAGGGCCAGAACATCATGGCTCAGCTGGAGATCACCTTCGAGGAGGCGGCCTTCGGCACCGAGAAGGAGATCACCGTCCCGGTGGTGGAGGACTGCGCCAAGTGCCACGGCACCGGCTGCGCCGACGGCGCCGCGCCGGAGACGTGCAGCACGTGCCACGGTACCGGCACCGTCCGCACCACGCGGCAGACGGCCTTCGGCACCTTCACGCAGCAGACGGCGTGTCCCAAGTGCGGCGGCGCCGGCACGATCATTCAGAAGCCCTGCACCACCTGCAAGGGCAAGGGCAAGGTCCGGCGGAACAAGAAGCTGTCGGTCCAGATCCCGGCCGGCATCGACGACGGCCAGAGCGTCCGCATCCGCGGCGAGGGCAACGTGGGCTCCCACGGCGGCCCCCGGGGCGACCTGCTCGTCACCGTGGCCGTGCAGAAGCACAAGCTCTTCCGCCGGGACGGGGCCAACGTCCTGTGCGAGATGCCCATCTCCTTCACCCAGGCGGCCCTGGGCGCCGACATTGAGGTGCCCACCCTGGATGGCAAGGTCCGCTACCACGTGCCCGAGGGCACCCAGACCGGCACCACGTTCCGCCTGAAGGGCAGGGGCATGTACTACGTGGGCTACAAGACCCGCGGCGACCAGTACGTCACCGTGGTGGTGGAGACGCCCACCAACCTGACGAAGGAGCAGAAGGAGCTCCTGCGGAAGCTGGAGAGCACGGCGGGAGACGATGCCCAGCCAAAACGACGCGGGTTTTTCGAAAAGCTGAAGGATGGTTTTGAGTCCTGACGTCTTTCGGAAAACCGCATGAAACGTAACGTAATGCGGGCGGCAGCCATCGGCTGCCGCCCGCACGGACTAGCGAAAAACCGCCCCGGCCGAAGGATTCGGAGGGAGGGAAAGTGTGAAAGGGGACCGTCAGGGTCCCCTTTCGCGTTCCATCAAACCCGAATTTGCAGCTTAGGAAGTTGCAAATTCGCGCGCAGCTTGTCAAAAATTCTCGCAGGAGACTTTTTTGACAAGCTGCGCGGGCGGCAGCCATCGGCTGCCGCCCGCGAGGTTTCATTTTCGTTTCGCTTACGCTGCTTCCTTGGCCGCGGCCAGAGCCTCGGCACGGGGGCTGTAGACCCGGTACAGCGCGGCGATCATCTGCTCCCGGGTCATGGAGGCCCGGGGCGCAAAGCTGCCGTCGTCCAGGCCGCGGAGGACGCCGGCCGACGTCATGGCGCCCACGGAGTCCAGCGCCCAGCTGCGGATCTCCGCGGCGTCGGTGTAGAACACCGGGTACGTCTCCGGCTCAGCGCCGTCCAGCAGCGCCGTCAGGCGGGCCAGCACCACGGCCGCCTGCTCCCGCGTCACCGGGGCGTCGGGGGAGAAGGTGGACTCGGACGTGCCCTCCATGAGCCCGATGGAGTAGCAGCGGAGGATGGCCAGCAGGTCCGGGCTGGCGGCGATGTCGGTGAACGGATTGTCGATGACCATGGTGCCCCAGCCCTGGGTTTTCAGCACGAACTGGTACAGGGCCTGCGCCAGCTCCCCGCGGGTGATGGGCGTCTGGAAGTCCTCACAGAGGCTCACCGGCAGCAGCTGGGCCAGGTAGTAGTCCAGCACCTCCTGGTACGCCCACGGCGAGGCGACCCGCAGGTCCACCACCTGGGCCGGCACCTGGGCGGAGATGACGCCGCGGTTGCCCTCCACGCTGACCGTCAGGACGGCCGTGCCCAGGCCGCTGGCGGTGACGCGGCCGTCGGCCGTCACCTGCACCAGCTCCGGGTCGCTGCTGACCCACTGGAGCTCCGAGTCCATGCCCTCGGGCAGCTGGGCCTCCAGCTGCACCTCCACGCCGGCACGAATCACCAGATTGCCGACGCGGCCGCCGTTGAACACCACCGTCACCTGCGGCAGCGCCATGCTCTCCTCGGCCATGGGATGGGCCTCGTGGTACGCCTCGGTGGTGTACGGCTGGAAGCGGGTGTGGCCGCCGAAGTCGGCCTCGCTGCGCAGGAAGTAGTCCCAGCTCATGATGCCGCCGATCTCGGCGGCGGCGTCCCAGGTGGTGTCCAGGTTGTACCAGACGCCGTCCAGCGCCACGATGTTCCAGGCGTGGTTCTGCTGGCGGCTGGTGCCGGTGACGATGCGGCAGGGGATGCCGGCGCTCCACATGACCTCGTACGTCAGCAGGGCGTACCCCTGGCAGACCATGGAGCCGGTGGTCAGGCCGTCGTAGGCGGAGAACTTCGTCAGCGTGTCGTCGTACGTGTAGTGGGTGCAGATGTACTCGTAGAGGAGCTTGACCTTCGTGTAGTCGTCCTCGCCGTCCAGGTCGAAGCTGTCGACGATCTCGCCGGCCCGGCGGACGACCTCGTCGATCTCCGCCTGGGTGGCCAGGTATTCGATGTCGAAGTAGTACGCGCCGCCCAGGTAGCCCATCTGGCCCTCGGCCACGTTCAGGGCCGGGTAGTCGGCGTTGTCCGGCCCGTCGGCGGAGCGGGCGCTCATGTTCCGCAGGCAGGCGCCCAGAGCGCTGTCGCCGGGCAGCTCCAGGGCGGCCCGGTCGCCGGTGTAGGCGATGGAGAAGTTGTCATCCTGGGCCCGGAGGAAGGTCTCCAGCGCGGCGTAGAATTCCTCGGGGCTGTCGGCCTCGGCGTCGGCGGCCAGGACGCCTGCGGTCAGCAGCGCGGCCAGGGCCAGGATCAGCGCCAGGCGGCGCAGCAGCTTCGTGCACGTGTTCATAAGAGATTCTCCTTCGGGATGGTTTTCCTGCCCCCCATTATACGGCCCCGGCGGCGAAAAGACAAGCCCCGGCCGCGGAAACGCCGGCCGGCCGCTCCGGCCGGGGCGCAGGGGGGGCGGGGCCGTCGGGATCCGCCGCCGGGGCTTGCGGTTTTGCGCCGGACGCATTAGAATAGACGGAGATCGCCGGCGCGCGGCCGGCGGAGAAAGCGAGGGAATTGCATGTCCATCTGTATCACCTCTGACAGCACCTGCGACCTTTCCCAGGCGCAGCTGCAGGCCCACGGCGTCGAGCTGTTCCCGCTGCGGATCCTGCGGGATGGCGAGGCCCTGCAGGACGGCGTGGAGATCACGCCGCGGGATGTGTTCGCCCATGCCGCCGCCGGCGGCAGCCTCTGCACCACCGCGGCCCTGAATCCGGCGGACTACGCCGGGCGCTTCGCGGAGCTGGCGGCGCAGCACGAGGCGGTGATCCACATCAACATCTCGGCGGAGTTCTCCTCCTGCCATCAGAACGCCGTCCTGGCGGCGGCCGACCTGCCCAACGTCTACGTGGTCGACTCCCGGAACCTCTCCACCGGCCACGGCCTGGTGGTGCTGGCCGCGTGCCAGATGGCCGAGAGCGGGCAGTACGGCCCGGCGGAGATCGTGGCCCGGCTGGAATCCATGATTCCGCGGGTCAGCGCCAGCTTCGTGCTGGACCAGCTGGAGTACATGCGCCGCGGCGGCCGCTGCTCCAGCGTCGTGGCCCTGGGGGCCAACCTGCTGCAGCTGAAGCCGTGCATCGAGGTGGCCGACGGGAAGATGCACGTGGGGAAGAAGTACCGCGGCAGCCTGCTGCGGTGCGTCAGCGCCTACATCCGCGACCGGCTGGCCCGGCCGGAGCAGCTGGAGCCGGACCGGATCTTCATCACCCACACCGTGGACTACGACCCGGACGTCCTGGCCGAGGCCCATCGGCTCGTGGAGGGCCTGGGGTACTTCCGCGAGGTCTGCGACACCGAGGCCGGCTGCACCGTCTCGTGCCACTGCGGCCCCGGCACGCTGGGCATCCTGTACGTGCGGAAGCCGTGAGGCGCGTCCGCTACCGGGTGCGGCCCCGGCGGCCTGCGGCGCTGCTGGGGGCGGCGCTGTTCCTGCTGGCGGCGGCGCTGCGGCTGTTCTGGTGGGCCTGGTGGCCCGAGGCGGCCGGGGAAGGGTATCTGGCTCTGGCGGTGCTGCCGGCGGCGGCCTGCGTGCTGTACGTGGCGGCCCTGTGGGCCCAGGGGCGGCAGCGGCTGTGGATCACGTTCTTCCCGGCGGCCATGGGCGTGCTGTTCTTCGTCCTGAAAGCCCAGACGTTCCCGCCGGCGCAGCGGTGGCTCTGCACGGCGCTGTACGCCGCCGTGGCCGTGCTGTACGGCCTGGCCATGGCCGGCCTGCCCATCCGGCGGCTGCTGCTGCCGCTGTTCGGCCTGCCGCTGGCGTACCACCTGCTGGTGGAGGACCTGCTCCTGGCCGGCCCCGGCTACACGGCGGCCCAGTGGGTCCAGGAGGCGTCGGTGCTGTGCATCATGGGGGCGCTGCTGGCCGTCTCGTGGGCCATGGAGCCGGCGGAGCGGCCGGAGATGGCGCCGGCTGCCGGCGACAGAGAGAAACACGCGTGAAAAGGGGACCGTTACGGTCCCCACAGCTTGTCAAAAAAGTCTCTTGCGAGATTTTTTGACAAGCTGTGCACGAATTTGCAACTTCAAAAAGTTGCAAATTCGGGTTTGATTGAACGCGAAAGGGGACCCTGACGGTCCCCTTTCACACTTTCCCT
>CAJFNY010000111.1 GCA_904395865.1 uncultured Oscillospiraceae bacterium | reverse complement strand
GCGGTATCGAAGTGGTCGTAACGAGCTTGACTCGAAATCAAGTTGTCCGCAAGGGCACGTGGGTTCGAATCCCACCCGCTCCGCCACGTCGGAGCAAAGTCTGCTTTGCTCCGACGTCTTTTTATGCCTGCGGCAAAAAAGACGTTTGCGCAGCCGTTGGCGGCTCTGCCGCCTTACGGATGCGGCATCCCCCTTGCGGGGACATCCGTCCGCTCCCTTGCTCCATCTCGGCCTAAGTGCCGCCGCTTCGCGGCGGTTGGCCTCGAAACGCGCCTGCGGGCGGCTTTTCTCGGAAACGGGAAATATCGATATTGGCCTGCTGGGCGCAGACGGCGTGGACGTCAACGTGCTCAACGACTGGGCCACCGACCCCAGCGCCACCCGCGTGGCCGTCACGCCGGCCGCGGCGGAGCTGGAGGAGCTGTTCGCCGAGCTGGCCGCCAACATTTCCAAAACCGGCGCCACGAACATTCCGGAGGATCTGGACGTCTCCGGCGGTTCGACGCGGGCCACGTGCAATCCGCGCAGATTCCGCGCGCGCTTCATTGCCCACAACATCGATACCGATTTCCGCTGCTGCGAGGCGGTCGTCACCGTGTAATGGGGACGGCCCTGCCCGCAGGCCACCGCCGAACGGCGGTGGTACATACCCGGGATCCGCCTGCCCGCAGGCGGATTTCCTTCTACGCGGGCGGCCGCGGTGGGAAAATGTGCCGAAAAGCTCTTGCAGAGCGGGAAAAACTGTGTTATATTAAACTTTTGTGAGACATTCTAAAGAAGCGGGAAGCAGTACGGAAGGGGAACAGCAGCCATGGCGCAGCAAAACATCCGAAACATTGCAATTATTGCTCACGTCGACCACGGCAAGACGACGCTGGTGGACCAGATGCTCCGGCAGGGCGGCGTGTACCGGGAGAACCAGGCGGTGGTGGACCGGGTGATGGACTCCGGCGACCTGGAGCGGGAGCGCGGCATCACCATCCTGGCCAAGAACACGGCCGTCCATTACAAGGGCGTGAAGATCAACATCGTCGATACGCCCGGCCATGCCGACTTCTCCGGCGAGGTGGAGCGGATCCTCAAGATGGTGGACGGCGTGCTGCTGCTGGTGGACGCGGCCGAGGGGCCGATGCCGCAGACGCGCTTCGTGCTGCAGAAGGCTCTGGAGCTGGGGCACAAGGTCATCGTCGTCATCAACAAGATCGACCGGCCGGACCAGCGGATCGACGAGGTCTGCGACGAGGTGCTGGAGCTGCTGCTGGACCTGGACGCCACCCAGGAGCAGTTCGATTCGCCGACGATCTTCTGCTCGGCCCGGCAGGGCACCAGCTCCTACTCGCCCCACGTCCAGGGCACGGACCTGACGCCGCTGTTCGAGACGATCGTCAACTACATCGACCCGCCCCAGGGCGACGAGACCGGCCCGCTGCAGCTGCTGGTCAGCTCCATCGACTACAATGAGTTCGTGGGCCGCATCGCCATCGGCCGGATCGAGCGCGGCGTCATCCGGCAGAACCAGGAGGTCGTCGTCTGCGACTACCACGACCCGGAGCTCCGGGAGAAGGCCAAGGTCGTGGCTCTGTACGAGTTCACCGGCCTGGGCCGCAGCGCCATCCAGGAGGCGTCCGCCGGCGAGATCGTCGCATTTTCCGGCATTTCGGACATCACCATCGGCCGCACCATCTGCGCGCCCGACAGCGCCGAGCCGCTGCCCTTCGTGAAGATTTCCGAGCCCACCATCGAGATGACCTTCTCGGTCAACGACTCGCCCTTCGCCGGGAAGGACGGCAAATACGTCACCTCCCGGAACCTGCGGGACCGGCTGCAGCGGGAGCTGCTCAAGGACGTGTCCCTGCGGGTCAGCGAGCAGGGGACCGACGCGTTCAACGTGGCCGGCCGCGGCGAGATGCACCTGTCCATCCTCATCGAGACCATGCGCCGCGAGGGATACGAGTTCCAGGTGTCCACGCCCCGCGTCCTGACCCGGGAGATCGACGGGAAGCTCTGCGAGCCCATCGAGCGGCTGGTGGCCGACGTGCCGGAGAATTCCGTCGGCGCGGTCATCGACAAGCTCAGCCAGCGCAAGGGCGACCTGGTCTCCATGAACCCGGTGGGCAGCCGGATGCGGCTGGAGTTCCTGGTCCCGTCCCGCGGCCTGTTCGGCTACCGGAGCGAGTTCCTGACCGACACCCGCGGCGAGGGCATCATGGCCTCCCGCCTGGAGACGTACGCCCCGTTCAAGGGCGAGATCGAGCGGCGCAAGACCGGCTCCCTCGTCTCCCACGAGACGGGTGAGGCCGTCACGTACGGGCTCTACAACGCCCAGGAGCGCGGCCAGCTGTTCATTGGCGCAGGCACGCCGGTGTACGCCGGCATGGTCGTGGGCATCTGCTCGCGGAACGAGGACATGACCGTCAACGTCTGCAAGAAGAAGCAGCTGACGAACACCCGTGCCGCCGGCTCCGACGAGGCCCTGCGGCTGACGCCGCCGCGGCAGATGAGCCTGGAGCAGTGCCTGGAGTACCTGGCGGACGACGAGCTGCTGGAGGTCACGCCCCACAGCCTCCGGATCCGCAAGCGCATCCTGGACCACGCCGAGCGCATGAAGAAGCTCAAGGGCGGAAAGTAAACACAGCGCCCCCCGGCGGCAGCCGGGGGGCGTTCGCTATTCTTCCAGCGTTGCGTCGTACAGGGCGTTTTTCGGAAGGCCCAGCTCGGCGGCGGCCTGGCGGACGGCGTCCTTGCGGCGGAGCCCGCCGGCCATCAGCGCCCGGACGCGGGCCGCGCCGTCGTCCAGGGTGGCCTCCGGCTCCGCGGGGGCATCCGCGCCGGCGACGACCAGTACGTACTCGCCGCGGGGCGGCTGCGTCCCGTACAGGGCCAGGGCTTCGCCCAGGGTCATGCGGAGGATTTCCTCGTGGAGCTTCGTCAGCTCCCGGCAGAGGGCGCAGCGGCGGTCGGGGCCGAAGGCGGCCGACAGGTCCTCCAGCGTCCGCAGGAGCTTGTGGGGCGCCTCGTAGAACACCATGGTGCGCCGCTCGTCCCGGAGGCCGTCCAGATGCTCCCGGCGGCTGCGGCGGTTGGTGGAGAGGAAGCCCTCGAAGGTGAAGCGCCCCGTGGGCAGGCCGGAGGCGGCCAGCGCCGTGATGACGGCGCAGGGGCCGGGAATGGCGCACACCGGCACGCCGGCCCCTGCGCAGAGGGCTACCAGATCCTCCCCGGGGTCGGAGATGGCCGGGGTGCCGGCGTCCGTGACCAGCGCGCACGATTCGCCGTCCTGCAGGCGGCGGACGATGCGCGGGCCGCTCTCGGCGCGGTTGTGCTCGTGGTAGCTGACCAGAGGCTTGTGGAGGCCCAGATGGTTCAGAAGCTTCAGGGAGACCCGGGTGTCCTCGGCGGCCACGAAGTCGACCGCGGCCAGGGTGTCCCGGATCCGGTCGGACACATCGGACAGGTTGCCGATGGGGGTGGGGACGAGATAGAGGGTGCCGGCCATTCAGCGGCCTCCTTTCAGATGGTAGATGCGGCGGTACTCGTCGGAGGGGACGCCGGCGGGATCCTCCAGCAGCAGGTCCGGCTCCCAGCGGAGGCCGGGGCGGCCGCCCAGAACGGCCTCCAGCAGCAGCAGACGGACGGGCCCGCCGGGCCGGGGGCGCACCGGCCGCAGGCGCTTCGGCTCCAGACGGGCGGACCGGAGGGCGCAGAGGAAGTCGCACAGGCTCTCCGGACGGAACACCAGCGAGAAGCGGCCGCCCCACTGGAGCAGCCAGGCCGCGGCGGCGCAGAGTGCCTCCGGCGGGCAGAAGGCCTGGGAGCGGGCGGCGGCGCGGCCCGGCTCCGGCGCGGCCGGGGAGGCGGCAGGGAAGTACGGCGGATTGGCGGCGGCGTCGGTGTACGAGCCGGCGGGGAGCAGCGTGCGGATGGCCTGCAGATCGCCGGGGACCACGCGCATCCGCTCCGAAAGGCCGCTGGCGGCGATGTTCGCCCGGGCCTGGGCACAGGCCCGGGGCA
The DNA here is from genome assembly GCA_904395865.1 of uncultured Oscillospiraceae bacterium. Taxonomy (GTDB): domain Bacteria; phylum Bacillota; class Clostridia; order Oscillospirales; family Oscillospiraceae; genus Avoscillospira_A. The sequence goes on along the minus strand of CAJFNY010000111.1, from coordinate 3,347 downwards.
GCAGCTCGATGCCGGTGACGGTGCAGTCGGTCGAGCGGGCGCAGAGCAGCAGGCCCAGGGCGCCGCAGCCGCAGCCCAGGTCGGCCACCCTGGCCCGGGGACGCAGCCGGACGAAGTCGGAGAGCAGCATCGTGTCGGTGCTCAGCGGAAACACGCCGTCCGACGCCTCCAGCGTCAGCCGGTTCCAAAGCGCCTCGTCCAAGGCCGTCACCTCCGTTTCTGCGTCCCATTGTACCATGGACGGCTCCAAAAGCCAAGGGCGGTGCGTCTGGCGGCAGCGGCCCGTAAATACAAATCGGCGGCCGTGTCCGGACACGACCGCCGATATGCCTCTCCTGGGATCCGCGTGCAGAAAAAAGCCGGGCATCCTCTCCAAAAAAATACGAACGTTACCATGATCCGCACCGGATCAACCGCGCGCCAAGCGCACCCATATTATACCAAATATTTCCGCAGTTTCAAGAGGGAATCGACAAAATTTTTGAAGCCCTCAGCCGGGGCGGGGAGGCGGCGGAATCTGTAAACTTCTTCCATCGCTGGACTATTCCGAATGACCGCTACCTTTGGAGAGGGGCGGTCATTTTGTGGTTTCCGTCATTCTGAGGCCCGGGACGGTCCGAAGCATCCGTCCTCCTGACGTGGGGGGATGGATGCTTCGCTGTGCTCAGAATGACGGGGGGGAGAGACGGCGGCTGGTGCCGCATGCGGGAAAACCCCCGGGCCGAAGGCCCGGGGGCTGCTGAAGGTAAAGTAGCAATTAAGTACCAGCTGTTACATCGAAGTACACGAAGTATTGCGCAGAAGTCACGCCATCGGCAGCAGTAACGGTGACTCTGAATGCATTAGTGTCGGTGACGGCAGCGAACGATGTGCCGGCAGTCCATCTGCCACCGCTAGAGAAATCAGTACGGTATTCAACCGTGACAGTAGCGTCATCGTCACTGGCAGCGACATTCAGCGAGAGTGTCTGGCCATCGGTAACTGCGATTGCGTTAGCAAGAGCCGTCGGTGCATCCGTATAATACGTCGGCTCCGTGGGCGCGCCGCTGCCGACCGTCAGCGTCATAGAATCCAGCGTTACATCCGCCGACTTTACGCTCTGAATATACACCGTCTCCACAGCGTAATCAGAATCGTACGTGAAGGACAGGAAGAACGTCTCGCCGTTGCGGAGCGCGCGCTCAATGGCCGTCAGGGAGGCGTAGCCAGAATCAGCGACGTCCACAACCAGCGCACCGGTGAAGTTGAAGTCGATCAGCTCACGGTTGCTGTCTTCTACACCAACCATGGTTGCATAGTTGCCGTTGCTGCTCATGGAGTTCAGCTGCCCGCTAACCACAGTGTTGCTGCTGTAACGCAGCAGCTGGACAGCCTCGCCGTTGGTGCCGCTCTGCGTGTAGAAGCCCGGGTTGACATCCGTGCGGCTGTCAACGATCATCGTCTCGGCTTCGTCGGAACCGTAGGCATAGTACGTGACCTCGCGGCCGGTACGGCGGGTATCATCGGCGTCAAGGAAGGTGTGCTGCGTATCGCCATCGCTGACGTAGATCACATCCTCGCTGGCAGCGGAGGCTGCAGCCACATAAACGACCGTGACCAGGTTAGCACCGTCTACTTCCTCGATGATGGCGGAGTAAGCCACGTTGTCGTTGATGGCAGCACGGCCGCCGGTGGTGACGCGGAGGCTGCTGCCGCTGCCGTCGACGTACACGAAGGTGACATCCTCGGAGACATACGCATTGGCGATGCGGGCCGCACTGGAGGAAACGCCAGAGGTAGAGCTTCCGGCTTCTTCTGCCACACCAATACCACCACTGGTAGATGTTGTGCTTCTCAGCAGAACATACAGATCAGTATCTTCTGCACCAGCCTTATACTCATATACTTTGTTCAGGTTTGCGGCGCCAGGATTGGTTCCGGCCGCAGACCACCAGGACAAAGCGTTACCTGCGTTTTGACCATATACGATGCCATCGAAGTTGGTGCCATCATCTACAGTTCTGTCTTGCGCCTGAGCACGACGGTTGGCAATCTCAAAAGTTTCAATGGTGCCGTCGGTCAGGACGCCCTGCGCATACCAAATCTCATTACCGTAGTTGTCGCCGGAGTTGCCCTGCCAAATATTGGTCACATAGATGTAATCGGTCGCAGAATCGGCGGTGGCATCCACGTAAATGGCGTAACCAGCGCTGCTCAGGTAGACAGTTGCCTCATTGCCCAGCGTGGCGGGGTCAAAGAGAGCATTGTAGGTGGCATTGACACTCTCGCCGCCCACGGTGGCCTGATCGTGATTTGCATTGATCCGGGTGATCTCACCGGTCACGGTCTCGGGAATGTAGAGGTCGAGGATGGTATCGTCATCGGCTGCGTAGCAGACGGCCAGGATGTCGTCCTCCTCCACATCGCCGTACAGGCCGTAGAAGGCACTCTCGTCGTCAATGACCTCGGTGCCGCCGCCATAAGTGACGGTGAAGGTCTCGCGCGTCTCATTGACAGCGGTGACGGTGGCGTACGTGGTATCCACGATCACGATGTCGGTGATCTCGCGGGAACTGTTGGCGTAGACCTCGATAACACGCCCGTCCTCGGTCAGATCGGCCAGGTCGTTCTCGTCCGCGACATAATCGCTCGCCGGTACGCTGTTGATGTAGGTGGTGGAGTGTGTGCCGTTGTTGGTGCCGTATTCATAGTCGTAGTTGCGCAGGTCGCTGCGGATGTCGGAAGCAGTGACATCAGAGGTATACGTCACGACCAGGTCGCTGCTGTTGACGTAGGTGCCGATGTCATCGCGGCCGTACACCCAGGTGTGGGCGGGACGCATGAAGTCGTCGGAATCGCCGGTATCTAGGGACAGGTCCTCGAAGTACATCTCGCACATCTGCATGTAGCGGTCGCCGGTGGTCGCGTTAGTGCCACGGCCCACCTGGTAGTCGAAGCTCTCATTGAGAACGGGGCCGGCCTCGGAGCCGCCGATGACGACGGTGGCGTCGCCGCCGTCCACGGTGATGGTGCCGCGGTCATACTCGACCATGGTGCACTCCAGAGCGTTGAACATCAGCTGGGCAGCGTCGCCGCGGGACAGGGCCGTGTTCATGTTGGTGCTGCTCAGGCCGTCCAGCAGGCCCAGGGTGCGGGCGTCCGCCAGGACGTTGACGTTCCAGCCGGTGCCGGTGTAGCCCTCGGTGTCCTGGTTGTAGCCCAGGGCGCAGAGCATCATCTTGGCAGCCTGCACGCCGGTGACGTCGCCGTCGGGGTTGAACAGGCCGTTGCCCACGCCGGCGATGATGCCGGTGGTGTTGGCATACGCGATGTAGCCGCGGGCCCAGTGGGTCAGGCAGTCGGAGAAG
>CAJFNY010000110.1 GCA_904395865.1 uncultured Oscillospiraceae bacterium | reverse complement strand
GTCTCCCGACAAGTACAGTTTAACGAAAAATCGGGCCTGTTCCCGTATATCCAAGAGGTTGGAAAATAGGTGCGAAAAGCGGAAATTTCCACGCTTATAGAAATCTGTGCTATAATGGGAAGCAGAACGAGAGGGGGCGTGGATATGAACATCAAGCTGACAATCCCGGAGCGGCTTAAAGATTTGCGGACAGAGCGCGGCCTGACGCTGGAACAGCTTTCCGAGGAGACGGGCATTTCCCGTGCTGCCCTTGGCAAGTATGAGGCAGACGATTTCAAAGACATCAGCCCGTTCAGCATTGCGGCACTGGCAAAGTTCTATGGGGTATCTGCCGATTACCTGATGGGGTTGACAGAAACAAAAAATCACCCAAACACAGAGCTGGAAGCCCTGCATTTGGGTGATAATGCGATTGAAGTTTTGAAAGAGGGGCAGTTTAACCACCGGCTGCTGTCGGAGCTGATCTGCCACAAAGATTTTCGGCGGTTGATGCTGGACGCCGAAATTTATGTTGACCGTATCGCGGATATGCGCATCAACGATATGAACGCCGTGCTGGAAGCCGTGCGTCAAATGGTGTTGGCAAAGCAAGATGATGGTACGAACGATCTCTATCTCCGCACACTGGAATTGGCGCAGGTGCCGGAGGAAGAATACTTTGGCCATGTGGTTGCGAAGGACCTGACCGAGATACTCTGCGATATTCGGGAAGCCCACAAGACCGACAGCACAACGGCAGACGAGCCATCCGCCGCAGCACAAGCACAGCAGCAGTTACAATCGGCAATAAACTTTGAAGGCAGCAGCGATGAAAAGAAGGCGCGGGCACTCTTGGCTATCCTCGGCATTGACTACGATGCCATCACCAAAGAGCAGTTTGTCAATCTGATTGAGGTGCTGCGGCTGTCCAAGCACATGAAAAGCCCTATAAGCCAGCGGGGCAAAAACAACATGACACACGGGAAAGGGAAAAGAAAACGTAAATAGGCAAGAAAATACGCCGTATCCAGCAAAATCTGCTGAATGCGGCGTATTTTTTTCATTGCCCAATCCTGCCTGACAGATGCCATAATTGTAATTCTTTCAAATTACTTTCTTATGAGCACTCGCGGAACCCGCCGGGGGATTTTCCGTGTTATAATGTAGACGAATCACCACGAAGGGGGAGAGGCCCGTGGACGACACGGCGATCATCGATCTGTACTGGGCCCGGGATGAGGCGGCCCTCACCGAGAGCGAGCGGAAGTACGGCGCCTTCTGCCTGACCATCGCCCGCAACATCCTGGCCGCGCGGGAGGATGCCGAGGAGTGCGTCAACGACACGTGGCTCCGGGCGTGGAACGCCATCCCGCCGGCGCGGCCGTCGCCGCTGCGGGCCTTCCTGGGGCGCATCACCCGGAATCTGTCCCTGGACCGCTTCCGGGCCGGCCGGGCCACGAAGCGGGGCGGCGGCCGGATGGAGGTGCTGCTGGACGAGCTGGGCCAGTGCCTGCCGGCCGGCGGCTCCGTGGAGGGCGATTTCGACGCCCGGGAGACGGCTGCCGTCATCACGCGGTTTCTCGACGGCCTGCCGCCGGTGCAGCGGCAGATGTTCCTGCGGCGGTACTGGTTCGGCGACGGCGTCGACGACATCGCCCGCCGCTTCGCCATGCGGGAGGGGACCGTCAAGTCCGGCCTCCACCGGCTGCGGGAGAAGCTGCGGCGCGTCCTGGAGGAGGAGGGGGTGGCCCTGTGAAGCGGGAAGAGAAGCTGTTTGAGGCCATCGGCCAGGTGGACGACCGGCTGGTGGAGGAGGCGGCCGACGCCCGGCGGACGGTCTCCCCGTGGCGCCGGTGGGTGCCCCTGGCCGCCAGCGTGGTGCTGGTGGTGGGCCTGGGGGCCGGCTCCCTGTCGGTGATGATGCGCGGCTGCGCGTCCTCCGACACGTCGTCTGCCGTCACCGACACGGCCACATCCACCGACACGGCCGCCGACCAGGAGAGCCAGTCGAACACCTCCGCCGGGGCCGACGGCAGCGACGACGCCGGAACGGATACCGCCACCGATACCACCACGGACAGCGCCGTGGATGACGGCGCCGCCGGCGGGCTGCCGGAAGACGGCCTGCCCTCGTACGAGGAGTCGGCCGAGGAGTCGTACGAGGAGTCGGCCGAG
>CAJFNY010000109.1 GCA_904395865.1 uncultured Oscillospiraceae bacterium | reverse complement strand
GCCATGACGATGACGCCCTCGTTCTTGCCGAAGCCGTCCATCTCCACCAGCAGCTGGTTGAGGGTCTGCTCCCGCTCGTCGTGGCCGCCGCCCAGGCCGGCGCCTCTGCGGCGGCCCACGGCGTCGATCTCATCGATGAAGATGATGGCCGGCGCGGCCTTCTTGGCCTGCTCGAACAGGTCGCGGACGCGGCTGGCGCCGACGCCCACGTACAGCTCCACGAAGTCGGAGCCGGAGATGGACAGGAACTGCACGTCGGCCTCGCCGGCCACGGCCCGGGCCAGCAGCGTCTTGCCGGTGCCGGGGGGGCCCACCAGCAGCACGCCCTTGGGGATCCGCGCGCCCAGGGCGGAGAATTTCTTCGGGTCCCGCAGGAAGTCCACCAGCTCCTGGAGCTCGGCTTTCTCCTCGTCGGCGCCGGCCACGTCGTCGAAGGTCACGGGCTTGCCGGGGCCGACGCCCACGCGGGTGCTGGCGTGACCGAAGCGGGCCATACCGCCGCCGCCGCTGCCGCCGCCGGCCCGGTTCATCAGGAAGAACCACAGGACGATGAACACGATGCCGATGAGCAGGTACGGCAGGATCGTCACGATCCACGGCGTGCCGGACGGCGGGTCGATCTGGTACGTCGTCAGGGTGCCGTCCTCCCGCTGCTGCGCGATCAGGTCGCCCAGGTCGTTGTAGAACACGGCGAAGTCGCCCAGCTGGTGCTCCACGGTGGTGCTGCCGTCGAACGGCTCCCGGAGCTCCAGGGTCAGCGTGCCGTCGGAGTAGGTGAAGGACGCCACCTGTTCGTTCTCGAACAGCGCCACCACCTGGGAGTAGTACGGCACCTCCGGCGGGCCGGGCGGCTGCAGCAGCGAGGAGAGCGAGGCGAAGAAGATGATCAGAATCAGGGCATAGAAGAGAAATGCCACCGGTTTGAGCTGTCGTTTCAAATGTGTGTCTCCTTAGCAGTTCCGTATGGTGTAGGGAAGCGGCGTCAGTCCTGGTAGACTTCCGGCTTCAGAACGCCCACGAAGGGCAGGTTGCGGTAGTAGTCGTCGTAGTCCAGGCCGAAGCCCACCACGAAGGCGCCGGGGATGGTGAAGCAGCTGTAGTCGGCCTCCAGCGCCACGGTGCGGCCGGAGGGCTTGTCGAGCATGGTGCAGATCTTCACCGACGCCGGCCCGCGCCGCTCCAGCAGCTCCTTGACGAATTTCAGCGTGCTGCCCGAGTCGAGGATGTCCTCCAGGATGACCACGTGGCGGCCGGCGATGTCGTGGTCGATGTCCTTGCGGAAGGTCAGCTGGCCGGTGGAGTGGGTGCCGCCCTCGAAGGACGTCACCGAGAGGAAGTCCCACTGGCAGGGGATCTGCACGGCCTGGGCCATGGCGGCGAAGAACGGCACCACGCCCTTGAGGATTCCCACGAAGATGGGGCGCTTGCCGGCGTAGTCGGCGGCCAGCTGCGCGCCCACCTCCCGGATGCGCCGGTGCAGCTCCTCCTCCGTCACCAGCACCCGGTCGATGTCCTGCATCATGTCATAGGGGTGTATCATCGTCTTGCCTCCCGCGCTCCAGGATGGTGATCCGGCAGCAGAGGGCGCCGGGCTGCGGCCGGAAGTCCGGGTCCGCGCCCACGCCCCAGGCGGCGGCCACGCGGCCGCCCCGGACGAACACCGGCAGGCCGCCGCGGAGCGCCGCCGGCAGCTTCCGGTCGATCATCCACTTTTTCAGGGTCTTGCGCCCGCCCCGGAGGCGCAGGGTGTCGCCGGCGGCCCGGGGGCGCACCGTGTAGGGGCCCGGCAGGGCCAGGCAGAGGCCGGGCTCGCCGCCGTAGGGGAACGGGCCGTCGCACGCCAGCACCCGCCCGCCGGGCAGGGCGTGGCGGCCGGGGACGGCCAGGCCGAAGGGTTCGAAGGCCCCGTTGGGGGCCGGGCCGCAGACCAGCAGGCCGTACTGCCGCCGGAGCGTCAGCCCCGGCAGCGCCAGGGACGCCGAGGGGCCGGCGGACAGCAGGCGCTCGGCCGCCTCCAGGTGGCGCTGGGTCAGGGAGTGGACGCCGCCGTCCTCCAGCAGCCGCCGCAGGGCCCGCAGCCGCAGGGGCTGCGGCGCGCCGGCCAGGGCCGCGGCGTCCCAGCCGCCGTCCCGCCGGGCGCCGGCCAGCAGCGCGTCGGCCTGGGCCTGGAGGAACGCCTCGTCGGCCCGGAGGCTGCACGCGGCGTCCAGGGCGGCGCGGACTGCCCGGGGGTTCTCGTCCCGCAGCAGCGGCACCGCGTGGTGGCGCAGGCGGTTGCGGGGGCAGCCGTCGGCGGCGTTCGTCTCGTCCTCCACGTGGGGCAGGTCGTGGGCCGCCAGATAGTCCAGCACGTCGTCCCGGGTCAGGCAGAGGATGGGCCGGACGATGCGGCCGCGGCGGGGCGGGATGCCGCCCAGGCCCCGGAGGGCCGCGCCGCGGGTCAGATGGAGCAGCATCGTCTCCAGGTTGTCGTCGGCGGTGTGGGCCGTGGCCACGGTGCCGCCGCCGGCCAGGAGGAATTCGTACCGCGCGTCCCGCGCGGCCGTCTCCACGCCGCAGCCGCGGCGGGCGGCCAGGGCGGCCACGTCGGCGCCGCCCACCCGCAGGGGAACGCCCAGCCGGGCGCACAGCGCGCGGCAGAAGGCCTCGTCGCCGTCGGAGGCGCCGCCCCGCAGGCGGTGGTTGAAGTGGGCGGCTGAGACGGTGATGCCCAGCGCGCTTTGCAGCGAGAGCAGCAGGTGCAGCATGGCCACCGAGTCGGCCCCGCCGGACAGGGCGGCCGTCACCGGCCCGCCGCCGGGGAACAGCGCCTGGGCGCGGCACCAGGCCAGGACGTCATTCCGCGTCATGCTTCCACTCCCGGTCGGCGAAGGTGGTGTACTGAGGCAGCCACTGGAGCTTGACCGTGCCGGTCTCGCCGTGGCGGTTCTTGGCCACGATGCACTCGGCCACGTTCTTCTCCTCGGAGTTGGGGTTGTAGTAGTCGTCGCGGTAGAGGAAGAGGACCTCGTCGGCGTCCTGCTCGATGGCGCCGGATTCGCGCAGGTCGGAGAGCATGGGCCGCTTGTCCGACCGGCTCTCGTTGGCGCGGGACAGCTGGCTCAGGCAGATGACCGGCACATTGAGCTCCTTGGCCATGATCTTCAGGGCCCGGGAGATCTCGCCGACGATCTGGACGCGGTTGTCGCTGGGGCGGTTGGCGCCGCCGGCGGAGGTCATCAGCTGGAGGTAGTCGATGAGCACCAGGCCCAGGTTGTCCAGCCGGCGGCACTTGGCGTTCATCTCCGCCACGGTGATGGACGGGTTGTCGTCCACGCGGATGTCCGTCTGGCTCAGGGCCGAGGCGGCGATGCCCAGCTTCGTCCACTCGTCCTCGCTGAGGCGGCCGGTGACGAGGCTCTGGTTGTCCACGAAGCTCTCGTTGGACATGAGGCGCATGACCAGCTGCTCCCGGGACATCTCCAGGGAGAAGAAGGCCACGGTCTTTTCCGGGTTCTTCTTGGCCACGTTCAGGGCGATGTTCAGGGCGATGGACGTCTTGCCCATGCCGGGGCGGGCGGCGATGAGGATCAGGTCGGTGCGGTTGAGGCCGTTGATCTTCCGGTCCAGGTCGCGGAAGCCGGTGGAGAGGCCGGGGATGTCGCTGCCGGACAGGGCCAGCTCGTTGAGCCGGTCGTAGACCTTCAGCAGCACCGTGCCGATGTGCTCCAGCGTCTCGCCGCCGCGGCCCTTGCGCAGGGCGAAGATCTTCTTCTCGGCGGCCTCCAGGATCTCCTGGGCCGTGCCGATGCCCTCAAAGACCGTGTTGCCGATCTCCGCCGCGGCCGTGGCCACGCTGCGGAGCAGCGCCTTGTCCCGGACGATCTCGGCGTACTGCAGGACGTTGGCGGCCGTGGGCGTGACCTCCATCAGCTGCATGACGTACTGGGTGGAGGTCTTTTCGTCGTACTGGCCGCGCTCCTTGAGCTTGTCCAGCACCGTCACCGGGTCGATGACCTGGGAGAAGTTGAACATGGAGTAGATGGTCTCGAAGAGGTTCCGGTTCTGCTCCAGGTAGAAGTCCTCGGGCCGCAGCATGCCGATGACGTCGGCCACGCAGCGGCTGTCGATGAGAATGGAGCCCAGCACCGCCTGCTCGGCTTCCAGGGAATGGGGCATCTGACGGCCCAGCAGCTCGTCCAAGGCGGCACACGCTCCTTTCGCGGGAAATTCCGGGGGTTATCCCTCGACGATCTTGACCGTCAGCTCGCCGGTGATCTCGTAGCCCAGCTTGCACTTGAGGGTGTACGTGCCGGCGTTCTTGATGGGCTCGTCCAGGACGATCTTGCGCTTGTCGATGGCGATGCCGTGCTGGGCCTTCAGGGCCTCGGCGATCTCCGCCGCCGTGACGGAGCCGAACAGCCGGCCGGCGCCGCCGCCCTTGGCCGTGACCGTGACGGTCAGCTCCTTCAGGCGCTTGGAGACCTCCATGGCCTCGGCGCGCTCCTTGGCGGCCTTCTCGGCGGCGGCCTTGTCGTTCATGCGCATGGTGTTCAGGTTGTCGGCATTGGCCTCCACGGCCAGCTTG
>CAJFNY010000108.1 GCA_904395865.1 uncultured Oscillospiraceae bacterium | reverse complement strand
CGCGGGGTTGAAGGGCTTCGTCACGTAGTCGTCGGCGCCGATGTTCAGGCCCAGGACCTTGTCGCTGTCCTCGCTCTTGGCCGTCAGCAGGATGATGGGCACGTTGGACGCGGCCTCCCGCAGCTGCGCCGTGGCGGCGATGCCGTCCAGCTCGGGCATCATGATGTCCATGAGGATCAGGTGCACCGGCTGGCTCCGCACCAGCTCCACGGCCTCGCGGCCGTTGGACGCCGTCAGCAGATGGTAGTTTTCGCTGGAGAGATAGATCTTCAGCGCCGCGACGATGTCGGGATCGTCGTCGCAGATCAGTACGTTGTACATTGCTCTCACCTCGTGGTGCCATTGTAGCAGAGATCCCCATTAAGAGGAAAGCAGGCAAGTCTTTAAGGTTTTCTTAACCGCGGCCCGCGCCCGGATTCTGTCCCTCTTATGGGACCGGATATGCCGTATATTGGAGAAAACGAAGCGAGGAGGCCGCGCCATGGAACCGTCCAAAATCATTCCCTTCCCCACCCCGTCCGTCCCGGAGCAGCCGCAGCCGGAGGCCGGGCCGGCCGCGCCGCCGGTCCCCCCGGGCCGGGCGCCGCTGTCGGTACGCCTGGCCGCGGCCGTAGACGCGGCAGTCTCGGTGCTCATCGGACTGTGCGTCCTGACCTGCGCGGTGTACGTGCTGGCCGTCTTTTGAAGCGCCGCAAAAAAGCGGGCCCCTCTCGGGCCCGCTTGAGACTGTCGAAAAACCGTGCTGGCCGAAGGATTCGGAGGGAGGGATAGTGTGAAAGGGAACCGTCAGGGTTCCCTTTCGCGTTCAATCAAACCCGAATTTGCGACTTCAAAAAGTTGCAAATTCGTGGGCAGCTTGTCAAAAAAATCTCGTGAGAGACTTTTTTGACAAGCTGAGCGGGCCCGGGAGGGCCCGCTTTTTCGTCATACCGTTCGGTTCCGCTCGTAGATCATCCGCAGGCCCTCCAGCGTCAGGCAGCCGTCCTGCACGTCGATGAGCTGCGTGTGCTCGGCAATGAGCCGGGAGAGGCCGCCGGTGGCCACCACGCGGACGTCGCCGCAGCCCATCTCCCGCTTCATGCGGGTAATCAGATACTCCATATTGCCCACGTAGCCGGCCACGATGCCGGCCTGGAGCTGCTCCAGGGTGCTGGTGCCGATGACGTGGTCGGGCATGTCCAGCTCCACCCGCGGCAGCAGCGCCGTGCCCTGCACCAGCGCGTCCATGCTGACCCGCAGGCCGGTGCCGATGGTGCCGCCCAGATACGTCCCGTCGGCGTCCAGGGCGTCGACGGTGGTGGCCGTGCCGAAGTCGATGACGATCAGCGGCGCGCCGTACTTCTCCAGGGCCGCCACGGCCGTCACCGACCGGTCGGCCCCCAGGCGCTCCTTGATGGGGCCCAGCTTCGTGCTGTACCGCAGGCCGGAGTCCACGTCCGTGTCCACGACGATGGGCTCCCGCCCGAAGTATTTGATGGAGGCGCTCGTCAGGGTGTACATGATCTGCGGCACCACCGAGGCCACGATGACGGCCTCCACGTCGCCGGGATCAAAGCCGAAGCGGCTGAAATACTCACAGGCCAGGATCCCGATCTCATCGGAGGTCTGGTCCGAGGCCGTCCGCAGCCGGAAGCTCCCCACGAGCTCCCGGCCGGAAAACAGGCCGAACACCATGTTGGTGTTGCCGACGTCAATGGTAATCAGCATGGGCGACTCCTTCCCTCAGTCCAGCTCGCCGGCTTCGCACCGGACGGAGCCATCTTCAATCCAAATGAGCCCGTAGGCGTCCCGGCCGTAGCCGCAGGAGCCGGGGTTCAGCAGCCACAGTCCGTCGTGCTCCTCGCAGAAGGGCCGGTGGGTGTGGCCGAACACGGCGACCCGCACGCCGGCCTCCCGGGCCGCCAGCTCCAGCCGCAGCAACCCCTGCTTGACGCCGTAGGCGTGGCCGTGGGTCAGCAGGACGGGGACGCCGCCGAATTCCCGCACCAGGGTCAGCGGCTCCGACGGGGCCGGGAAATCGCAGTTCCCGGGCACCGAAATCAGCGGCAGCTCCGGAAACCACGCTTCCAGCTCCCGGGCGTCCCGGGCGCGGTCCCCCAGATGGAGAACATAGTCCGGCGCCAGCGCGGAGACGGCGCGCTCCATGGGACCCACGGCGCCGTGGGAATCGGACAGGACCAGCAGCTTCATCGTTTCACACCTTTGCGCGCCATGCGCATAGACTGGCATGACGGAATTCATTTCAAAAACGGGAGGCATTCGTATGGGCATCAAGCTTTCTCTCAGCGATCCGGAGCTCCGCCGGACGCTGGACACCCCCGCGGCCCGGGAGCTGCTGCAGCTTCTGAACCGGGACGGGGGCCGCGCGCTGCAGGCGGCCGCCGACGCGCTCCGGGCCGGCCAGCCGATGGACGCGCTGGCCGCGCTGTCGCCGGTGCTGACGTCCGGAGAGGTCACTGCGCTCCTCCAGCGGCTGGACACTCCGTGAGGGCCGGCCATGGAAGGGCTCGATGAAATGCTCCGCACGCTGCTGGCCGATCCGCAGTCCCTGGCCGGCGCGCTGGACGCCGTCCGCGGCCTCTGCCCGCAGACGGCGCAGCCGAAGCCGCCGGCCGGCGGCAGGACCGAGGTGCTGCTCCAGACGCTGCGGCCGCTGCTGCCGCCCCGGATGCAGCCGAAGCTGGACCGGGCACTGGAGGCCGCGCGGCTTGCCCGTCTGGCCGCCCCGGCCCTCTGGCGCTCCGGGCCGGATGACGCGGAGGAGGGCACGCCATGAATCACTACATACCCACCCCGGAGGGCGGCTATCTCTGCCAGCAGGTGCCGGAGCCGCCCCCGCCCGCGCCTGCACCGGCACCGCAGCCGGCCGCGGCCGGCCCGGACACCGGCGATCTGCTGATGGCGGCGCTGCTGGTCCTGCTGCTGCTGGACGGCAGCGAGGGCGACGCGGAGACGGCTGCGCTGGCCGCAATTCTCTATCTCACGATGCGTCCGGATCCGTAACCGTCGTGCCGTCCGGCAGGCGGAACACATCGGCCAGGGCTGTGTCCCCCGGGGACATGGTCTGGCAGTCGGTCTGCAGCAGCCGATAGATCCGCTCACCGTCCTGGAGCGTATCGGCGCGGCACAGCAGGCGGGTGTTCACGTCCACCCAGTACCGCTCCGTATACGCCCCGTCGGTCACGGACAGATACAGGCAGCTGAGGCCCGCCGGCTCGTCCAGTGTCACGAAGCTGGCCTCGTCGATGGTTTCCGGCGGGATGTCCACCAGCAGCTCGTACGTGGGAATGCCGATCAGGTCGTCGAACGTCACGGACGCGTCGGGCGTCAGCGCCCGGGCGTCGCCGTCGTACCAGAGCCAGACGGTCTCGCCGTCGGTCAGCAGGTTCTGCGTCTGCTGTCCGGCGGTGATCTGCGCCCGGCGGAGGTTGCCGCTGCACCAGATGCGCACCGTCGCCTCCGCGGCGCCGTGCTCCCAGAAGCTCGTGACCTCCAGCCCCTGGACGTACGCCGCCGGCCTGGCCAGGGTGGTCAGCACCTGCTGGACGTTCTCCCGGTCCACTTCCAGGAACGGCTCCCCGGACTCCACCGCCGGCTGCTCCGACGGCGCGCTGCCGGCGTCCTCCGGGAGGACGATGGTGTCCCGCGTGCCGCCGCGCATGCTCAGCACGAAGGCGCCCACCAGCAGGCAGACCACCGCCGCAGCGGCCGTCAGCACGATGCCGGCCGAGCGGATGCCGGGACGCTTCTTCACGGTGCCACGCTCCTTTCGCTGGAATCACACGGGGCCGGTCACATCAGGCGCGGAAGTCCTCCGGCCGCGCCGCCTCCAGGCCAAACTTCCAGGCGATGGCCCGGACGATGCGGCCGCAGGCGTGCCCGTCACCGTAGGGGTTGACGGCCCTGGCCATCCGGGCGTAGGCCGCGGGATCGTCCAGCAGCTCCGAGGCCAGGCGGACGATCTCGTCCCGCTCCACGCCGGCCAGCCGGGCCGTTCCGGCAGCCACGGCCTCCGGGCGCTCCGTCTCCCGCCGCAGGACGAGGACGGGCTTCCCCAGCGCCGGCGCCTCCTCCTGGAGGCCGCCGGAGTCGGTCATGACGAGGCAGCAGCGGGCCATGAGGTTGTGCATCTCCTCCACGTCCAGCGGGTCAATCAGGTGGACCCGCTCCATGCCGCCGAGGATGCCGAAGGCGCACTGGCGGACCGTGGGGCTCAGATGCACCGGGTAGACCACCTCCACGTCCGGGTGCGTAGCGACCACGTCGCCGATGGCGCGCATGATGTTCTCCATGGGCGCGCCGTAGTTCTCCCGCCGGTGGCACGTGACGACGATGATGCGCTTCCCGTCGAAGTCCAGCCGGTTCAGCAGCTCCGTGGAGAAGCGGAAGTCCGGCCGCACGGTGGTGCGCATGGCGTCGATGGCCGTGTTGCCGGTGATGAAGATCTCACCTCCGACGGCCTCCCGGCGGAGGTTTTCGGCGTTGGCCGCCGTGGGCGCGAAGTGCAGGTCGGCCATGTCGCTGACGAGGACGCGGTTCATCTCCTCGGGGTACGGGGAGTACTTGTCGTACGTCCGCAGGCCGGCCTCCACGTGGCCGATGGGCACCTGGTGGTAGAAGGCCGACAGGGCCCCGGCAAAGGTGGTGGAGGTGTCGCCGTGGACGAGGATCAGGTCGGGCCGCGCCTCCTCAATGACCCGATCCATGCCCAGGATCGTCTTGGTGGTGATCGTCGTCAGGGTCTGCTGCTTCTCCATGATGTTCAGGTCGTAGTCCGCCGTCAGCCGGAAGATCTGCATCACCGAGTCCAGCATCTCCCGATGCTGGCCCGTCAGGCAGCAGAGGCTCTCCATGTCCGGCCGCGCCGCCAGCTCCTTCACCAGCGGCGCCATCTTGATGGCCTCCGGTCTCGTCCCGAACACCGCCATGACTTTCAGCTTGTCCATTGTGTTCCATTTCCCCTTCTTCAGTTTCCGCCGGCGCGTTCTCCTCCGGCCGGGCCGCAAAGATCACCTTCAGCCCGATGGCACCCACCAGGATGACGGCGCCGATCAGGAACAGCGCCCGCAGGGCGCCTGAGGTGGTCAGCACCACCGCCGCCAGGCCGAGGATCGCCGTCATCATGTAGGCGATGGCCACGGTCTGCTTCTGGTTGAAGCCCATGTCGATGAGCCGGTGGTGGATGTGCCCCCGGTCGGCGTGCATGGGATTCTGGCCGTGGGCCAGCCGCCGGAGGATGGCGAAGCAGATGTCAAAAATCGGGAGCCCCAGGATCAGGAAGGGCACCGCGAACGAAATGATCGCATACAGCTTGAACAGCCCCTGGATCGACAGCGTCGCCAGGATATACCCCAGGAAGGTGGAGCCGGTGTCGCCCATGAAGATCTTGGCCGGGTTCATGTTGTACGGGATGAAGCCCAGGCAGGCGCCCAGCAGCGCGCCCATCATGACGGCCACGTTGCCCTCGGAGACGAGGATGGCCGTCACCAGCAGCGTGGCGCTGGAGATGGCCGAGACGCCCACGGCCAGGCCGTCGAGCCCGTCGATGAAGTTGACGGCGTTGGTGATGGCGACGATCCAGACGATCGTCACCGGCACGGCCCAGGCCCCCAGGTCCAGATACGGGGCCGGGCTGGTGAGGATCGGGTTGGAGATATACTGGATGACGTTGCCGTAGTAGACGGCCACGCCGGCCGCGGCGATCTGCACCAGGAACTTGGGCAGGGCCCGGAGGGTCAGGATGTCGTCCAGCACGCCGAGGATCACGATCATCACCGCGCCGATGAGGATGCCCTCCGTCTCCCGGCTGATCTCGGCGAACAGCAGCACGCTGAGGAAGAAGCCCAGGAAGATGGCCAGGCCCCCCAGCCGCGGGATGGGCACCTTGTGCATCCGCCGGTTGTCCTTGGGCACGTCGATGGCGCCGACCTTGTACGCCATCCGCTTGACCAGCGGCGTCGTGCCGAAGGAGACGGCCGTGGCCAGCAGCAGCGCCAGCAGGATGCGGCGCACGGTGTTCAAATCCGTCACGGAACCACCCCTTCCGTCACCGGGCCACGAAGCCCACCTTCTTGTAGACCTTGCGGAGCGTCTTTTCCGCCAGCTGCTGGGCGCGGCGGGCGCCCTCGCGGTAGATGCCCTCCAGGTAGGCCTTGTCGGCCAGGAGCCGGGTGGCCTCCTCGCGGATGGGGCGCATCAGCTCCACCACCGCCTCGCCCACGGCCGGCTTGAACACGCCGTAGCCCTGGCCGTCGAAGTCGGCCTCGGCCTCGGCGATGGTCTTGCCGGTGGCGGCGCAGTAGATGCTCAGCAGGTTGGAGACGCCGGGCTTCTGCTCCGGATCGAAGCGGACGGCCGTCTCGCAGTCGGTGACGGCGCGCTTGAACTTGCGGAGGATGTCCTCCGGTTTGTCCATCATGTAGACGCAGCCGTCCGGGTCGGACTTGCTCATCTTGCTGGCCGGGTTCGTCAGGCTCATGATCCGTGCGCCCACCTTGGGGATGAACGGCTCCGGCAGCGTGAACGTCTCGGAGTAGACGCCGTTGAAGCGGCCCGCGATGTCGCGGCAGAGCTCCACGTGCTGCTTCTGGTCCTCGCCCACGGGCACCAGGTCGGCCTGGTAGAGCAGGATGTCGGCGGCCATGAGCACCGGGTACGTGAAGAGGCCGGCGGTGATGTTGTCGGCGTGCTTCCGGGCCTTGTCCTTGAACTGGGTCATGCGGGAGAGCTCGCCGAACTGGGTGTAGCACCCCAGGACCCAGCTGAGCTCCGCGTGCTGCGGCACGTGGGACTGGATGAACATGATGTTCTTCTCGGGATCCAGGCCGCAGGCGATATACTGGGCCAGCTGCTCCAGGCTCCGGCGGCGCAGGTCTGCCGGCACCTGGCGGACAGTGATGGCGTGCATGTCCACGATGCAGTACAGGCAGTCGTACTCGTCCTGCAGCGCCACCCAGTTGCGGATGGCGCCCATATAGGAACCCAGGGTCAGGTCGCCGCTGGGCTGAATGCCGGAGAAGATGCGTTTTTTCTGTGCTTCCATTGCGGAATCCTTCCCTTCGTTGGTGAAGCGGAGGCGCAGCCTCCCATACTAAGTGTTAATCTTACCATAGACGGGCGGAAAATTCAATTGACATTCCTCCTGATTCCAATATAATTGAAACCAAGACAATCTCCGGAGGTTTGCAACATGGCTTTGGATACGGCTTTTTTTGACGAGATGGAGGCGCGGATCCCCCGGGGCGGCGTCCGCACCCGCTTCGCCCCCTCCCCCACCGGCTACATGCACGTGGGCAATCTGCGCACCGCCCTCTACACGTGGCTCATCGCCCGGCGCATGGGCGGCAGGTTCCTGCTGCGCATCGAGGACACCGACCAGGAGCGGCTGGTGGAGGGCGCCGTGGACATCATCTACAAGACGCTGCGCCAGTGCGGCCTCAACTGGGATGAGGGCCCCGACGTGGGCGGCCCCGTAGGCCCCTACGTCCAGACGGAGCGGCGCAGCCTGTACGGCCGGTACGCCGAGCTGCTGATCGAGCGGGGCGGCGCCTACCGCTGCTTCTGCACGAAGGAGCGGCTGGAGGAGCTCCACCGGGACAACCCCACCGCCAAGTACGACGGCCGCTGCGCCGGCCTCACCCAGGCGGAGATTGACGAGAAGCTGGCCGCCGGCATCCCGTACGTCATCCGCCAGAAGATTCCCCGGGAGGGCACCACCACGTTCCGCGACGCGGTGTTCGGCGAGATCACCGTCCCCAACGACACGCTGGACGACAACGTCCTCATCAAGTCCGACGGCCTGCCCACGTACAACTTCGCCAACGTCATTGACGACCACCTCATGGGCATCACCCACGTGGTCCGCGGCAGCGAGTATCTGTCCTCGGCCCCCAAGTACAACCTGCTGTATGAGGCCTTCGGCTGGGACGTGCCCACGTACGTCCACTGCTCCCCCGTCATGCGGGACGCCCAGCACAAGATGTCCAAGCGCCACGGCGACCCGTCGTACGAGGACCTGATCGCCCAGGGCTATCTGAGCCCCGCCGTCGTCAACTACGTGGCCCTGCTGGGCTGGAGCCCCGGCGGCGAGCGGGAGATCTACTCGCTGCAGGAGCTCTCGGAGATCTTCGACGTGAAGGGCATCTCCAAGTCCCCGGCCGTGTTCGACCCGGCGAAGCTCCGGTGGATGAACGCCGAATACATCAAGGCCATGGCCCCGGAGGACTTCTACGCGGCGGCGGAGCCGTACCTGAAGGCGGCCGTCAAAAGCCCGGCCATCGACCTGCACGCCGTGGCAGCTCTGGTGCAGCCCCGGTGCGAGGTGCTGACCGACCTGCCGGAGCGGGTGGACTTCCTGGACGCGGTGCCGGAATACGACGCGCAGCTGTACGTCCACAAGAAGTCCAAGTCCACGCTGGAGTCGTCCCTGGACGCGCTGCGCGCGGCGCTCCCGGTGCTG
>CAJFNY010000107.1 GCA_904395865.1 uncultured Oscillospiraceae bacterium | reverse complement strand
GGTCTGCGTCACGGCCAAGGGCAAGCCCATCAAGGCCAAGACCCTGGGCCAGCAGAAGTACCTGAAGGCCATCGGGAAGAACACCATCACCATCGGCGTCGGCCCCGCCGGCACCGGCAAGACGTACCTGGCCGTGGCCATGGCCGTGGCGGCCTTCCGGGCCAAGACCGTCAACCGCATCATCCTGACCCGCCCGGCCGTGGAGGCCGGGGAGCGCCTGGGCTTCCTGCCCGGCGACCTGCAGAACAAGGTCGACCCGTATCTGCGCCCGCTGTACGACGCGCTGTTCGACATGCTCGGCCCCGAGACGTACGGCAAGTACCTGGAGCGGGGCAACATCGAGGTGGCGCCCCTGGCGTACATGCGCGGCCGCACTCTGGACGACAGCTTCATCATCCTCGATGAAGCCCAGAATACCACCCGCGAGCAGATGAAGATGTTCCTGACGCGCCTGGGCTTCGGCTCCAAGATCGTCATCACCGGCGACGTCACCCAGATCGACCTGCCGGCCGACAAGGTCTCCGGCCTCAAGGAGGCCATCAAGGTCCTGGAGGGCGTGCCGGACATCGCCATCTGCCGCCTCTCGGCCAGCGACGTGGTGCGCCACGCGCTGGTGCAGCAGATCGTCGCCGCCTACGAGAAGTTTGAGCACCGGAAGCCGCCGGTCTCCGGCCGGACGTTCCAGAGAAAGAAGTGAAGCCCATGCAACACCGGATCTCCCTCCGCTTCGAGGGCAGCGCCGTCCGCCGGGCCGGCCTGGGCCGCCATCTGCGGCACTGCATCACCGCGGCGCTGGACGCCGAGGGCGTCACCGTGCCCTGCGAGATCAACGTCCTGCTGACGGACGATGCGGCCATCCGGGCCATCAACCGCCGGACCCGCGGGGTGGACAGGCCCACCGACGTGCTGTCGTTCCCCATGTTCGAGTTCACGCCCGGGGCTTTCCCGGCCGACGTCTCGGCGGACATCGACCCGGAGACGGGGCTGCTGCCGCTGGGGGACATGGTCCTGAGCCTGGAGCGGGCTGCGGCCCAGGCCCGGGAGTACGGCCACAGCCTCCGCCGGGAGGCCGGCTACCTGACGATCCACTCGGTGCTCCACCTGCTGGGCTACGACCACCTGGACGAGGGACCGATGAAGCGGCAGATGCGCGCCCGGGAGGAGGCGATCCTCGCCGGCCTGGCGCTGCCGAGATGAGGAGGAAGCGACCATGACAAGCTCTGCAATGATTACGATCGCCGGCCGGCCCAACGTGGGCAAGTCGACGCTGCTCAACCGCCTGGTGGGGGAGAAGGTAGCCATCGTCTCCAACAAGCCCCAGACGACGCGCAACCGCATCTGCGGCGTCGTGAACCGGGGGGAGACCCAGCTGGTGTTCCTGGATACGCCGGGATACCACCGGCCGCGGACGCGGCTGGGGGACTACATGGTGGACGTGGTGCGCCAGTCGGTGGCCGACGTGGACGCGGTGCTGCTGCTGGCCGAGCCGATCCCCAACGTGGGCGCCCAGGAGCAGGCGCTGCTGGAGCAGCTGCGGGGCGGCGCGCCGGTGGTGCTCGTCCTCAACAAGATCGATACGGTGGAAAAGGAGGCGCTTCTGCCGGTCATCGACGTGTACCGCCGGGCGTTCGACTTTGCGGCCGTGGTGCCCATCTCGGCCAGGACCGGCGACGGCGTGGATGCGCTGCTGGACGAGGCGGCGCGCTTCGCCCAGCCGGGGCCGCAGCTGTTCCCCGACGGCATGATTACCGACCAGCCGGACCGGCAGCTGGTGGCGGAGATCGTCCGGGAGAAGCTGCTGTGGTGCCTGGACAAGGAGATCCCCCACGGCACTGCCGTGGAGATCACGAAGTTCTCGGAGCGGGACGACGGCATCGTGGACGTGGACGCGACGATCTACTGCGAGAAGGTCAGCCACAAGGGCATCATCATCGGGAAGCACGGCGCCATGCTCAAGAAGATCAGCACCATGGCCCGGGAGGACTGCGAGCGCTTCCTGGGGACGAAGGTCTACCTGCAGACCTGGGTCAAGGTCAAGGAAAACTGGCGCGACAATGTGAACCTGATTCACAGCTTCGGCTTTGACTGTGACAATTAATTAGAAAACGCACCGCCTGTCGCACGAATCCTGACGCGCACTCCGGCGGCATCCCATCGTATTTTTGAGGGTCTTGGAGCCATCCAAGGCCCTCTTTTTATGCCCGCGGGCCACCGGTCAATTGACGGAAAATTGCGCCGATTCACGGTGTAAGATGTTCCCGAAAGAGAAGGGAGGCGCTTCTATGGATGGGAACCGCCGTGAATACGGGATGGATCTGGTCAAGGCCGTGGCAGTGACGGGGGTGGTCGTGACGCACGTTTCCGCCAACTTCGGCGATGGTTTCGGCGTTCCCCAGTGGCTTCAGACCCAGTGCTGGGCATCGCCGGCGCGGATGTGCGTGCCGCTGTTCCTGATGTGTACCGGCGCGCTGCAGCTGCCGCCGGAGCGGCCGATGACGCTGCGGAAGCTCTGGGGGCGCAGTCTGCCGCGGCTTGCGGCGGCCATGTATTTCTGGGCGATGCTTTACATGGTGTACGGTCTCGTCGTTTCCGGGCAGCTGTCGGCAGCTGCCCTGTGGCAGGGGATGAAGAAAGTGCTGCTGCTGGATCAGGAGTTTCACCTCTACTACCTCCACATCGCCCTGCTGGTGTACGCCCTGCTGCCGCTGCTCCGGCTGCTGACGGTTCCGAAGCGGGAGGCGGAGCTGTGGTACGCCCTGGGCATCTGGTTCCTGCTGGGCATTGTGTATCCGACGGTCCGGGGCTTTTGGCCGTTTACGCTGCTCCGCGGCATACCCGTCCAGTGGATGCTGAACATGGCGTGGGCGGCCTCCGGCTACGCGCTGCTGGGGTGTGCGCTCCGCCGCAGGCCGCTGCCCGGGGCCGCGGCATGGGGCGCGTTCGCCGGCGGTTTGCTGCTGACGTATTTCGGCACCTGGGGCCTCTCGGCCGCCGCGGGGAGCACCGTGCTGACGCTGCAGCAGGGCATGAGCCCCGGTGCGGCGGCCATGGCTGCCGGCGCGTTCAGCCTGTGTATCCGCGCCCGCGCCCCGCGCCGGGGCGCCCGATTCGTCCAGGATCTGGGGCGCGCTTCGTTCTGCATCTATCTCGTTCACATCTTCTTCGTTCGGGTGGCGATGCCGCTGCTTCTGCGCCTCCCCGTGCCCCGGCTGGTGTCGATCCCGGTGGGGACGCTTGCCGTGCTGGCGCCGTCGTTCCTGGTTTGGCTGGTGCTGCGGCGCATACCCTGGGTGCGGCGGTGGCTGATCTAGGCCGGCGGCGCGTCCTCCGCATAAAAACCCCGCCCCCGCTGCAAAAACGGGGGCGGGGCAGATTGTTTACGCCCGGCTGCTGCCGCGGCGGGCCTTGCGGCGCTTCCGGCGGGCCTGCAGGAACACCAGCAGTGCCACCAGCACCACGACTGCGGCGGCACCGGCCACAAGATAGACCGTCGTATTGCTGCCGCCGGTCTTGACGTCCAGCCACAGCGCGTCCATCCGCTGTGTTGCGTCGTTGGACAGGGCCGAGAACGCCTGGCCGCGGGCGAGCGTCGCCTCGTCCGGGTACGCCACCGGGCTGGCGGCCGTCTCCGGGTCCATGTACTCCTTGGCCGCGGAGATGGGGGTGGAGTAGCCCAGCGCGTCCAGATTCTGGCCCGAGATCTCCGGGTCGCACAGGAAGTTGATGAACGCCTCGGCGCCGGCCTTGTTGGTGCAGCCCTTGGGGATGCACATGGCGTCGATGAACAGGTTGAAGCCCTCCTCCGGATGGCTGAAGGCCAGCGCGTCGTTCTCGGCGTACATGGTCAGGTAGTCGCCGGCGTAGTATGGGGCGATCCACGCCTCCTCGCGCTCCATCTTCGAGAAGATCTGGTCCATCACGTACTGCTGCACCAGGGGCTTCTGCTCCCGCAGCAGGTCGGCCTCGGCCTCAAAGTCCGCCTGATCCTCGGTGTTGAGGCTGTGGCCCAGCAGCAGCTGGGCGATGGCGAAGGCGTCGCGGTTGTTGTCGAACATGAGAATCTTGTCGGCGTACGCCTCGTCCCACAGGGCCTCCCAGCTGGTGACTTCATCCACGTACTTCGTGTTGTAGATGATGCCGACGGTGCCCCAGGTGTACGGGACGGAGTAGGTGTTGTCCGGGTCGTACGCCTGGTTCCTGAACGACTCGTCCACGTACTGGTAGTTGGGGATGTTGTCGAAGTTCAGGGGCTCCAGCATGTCCTCGGCGATGAGCCGGCCGATCATGTAGTCCGACGGGATGATGACGTCGTAGCTGGAGCCGCCGGTCTTGAGCTTCGTGTACATGGTCTCGTTGGTGTCGTACGTGGTGTAGTTGACCTGGATGCCGGTGGCCTCCTCGAAGGCGGCGATGACGTCCAGCGTGCCGCCGGTGCCGTCGGAGATGTACTGGCCCCAGTTGTAGACGTTGATGGAGCCGCCGGCCTCAGCGGCACGGGCCGGAACGGCCGGCAGGAGCACGGCCGCCAGCAGAAGGACGGCCAGGATGCGGAATGATTTCTTCAAGGGGAAGGCTCCCTCCTTTGATTCAGTCTCGTCCGGGCGCGGCGGGCCTTGGAGTCCCGGGCCTGGAGCAGATTCATGACGACCATCAGCAGCAGAATCACCGCGAACATCAGCGTGAACAGCGCGTAGATCTTCGGCTGGATGGGCTTTTTCGTGTAGTTGTAGATCTCCACCGGCAGCGTCACGAACGTGGAGCCGGTGACGAAGTAGCTGATGACGAAGTCATCCAGGCTCATGGTGAAGGCCATCAGCGCGCCGGAGACGACGCCCGGCAGGATCTCGTGGAGGACGACCTTCGTGAACGCCTGGAACGGCGTGCAGCCCAGGTCCAGGGCCGCCTCGGCCAGGTCCGGGTCCATCTGGCTCAGCTTCGGCATGACCGAGAGGATGACGTACGGAAGGTTGAACGTGATGTGCGCGATCAGCAGCGTCCAGAAGCCGAGGATCGAGTGGATCTTCAGCACCGTCCCCACGAAGGCGAAGAGCAGCGCCAGGCTGACGCCGGTGACGATCTCGGGGTTCGTCATGGGGATGTTCGTCACCTGCATCACCAGCCGGCGCATGCGGCCGCGCATGTTGTGGATGCCCAGGGCGGCGGCGGTGCCCAGCACCGTGGCAGCGAGGCTGGAGAGGACGGCCACCAGCACCGAGTTGCCCAGCAGGCGCAGCAGGCTGTCGTCCCGGAAGAGCTCGCCGTACTGGGAAAAGGTGAAGCCCTGCCACACGGCCATGTCGCTGCCGCGGTTGAATGAGGACACCACCAGCAGGATCATGGGGATATACAGGAAGATGAACACCAGCACCGTAAAGATCTTCGTAAACCGTCTCACAGCGTGGCCACCCCCTCCTCACCGTCGGAGCCGGAGAACCGGTTCATCAGCCCGACGCAGAGAAACACCAGCGCCATGAGCACCAGCGAGATGGCCGCGCCCAGGTTGGGGTTGTACGCGGCCTTGAACTGGGATTCGATCACGTCGCCGATGAGCACCGAGCCGGGGCTGCCCAGCTTCTGGGTGATGTAGAACGTGGAGACGGCCGGGACGAACACCATCGTCAGCCCCGAGACGATGCCCGGGACGCTCAGCGGCAGCGTCACCTTCGTGAACACCTGGCGCGGCGTGCAGCCCAGGTCCTGGGCCGCCTCAATGAGCCGCGGATCCAGCTTCACCAGCACGGTGTACAGCGGCATGATCATGTACGGCAGGTAGTTGTAGACCATGCCCAGGATCACGGCGCCGCTGTTGCGGATCAGCGGCAGGGGCGTGAGGCCGATGGCCCGCAGCAGGTTGTTGAGGATGCCGGTGTCCTCCAGCAGGGCCACCCAGGCCAGCGTCCGCAGCAGGAACGACATGCACATGGGCAGCATCACCAGCAGGTAGTAGAACTTCTGCCGGGAGGGCTTCGCATGGGCGATCCGGTAGGCCACCGGATACCCGATCAGCAGGCAGACGGCGCTGGCCACGAGGCTCATCCACGCCGAGCGCAGCAGGATCGGCAGATAGTCCCCCAGCCGGGCCAGGTTGGCCAGGGTAAAGCCGCCGGCGCCGTCGGTAAAGGCGAAGTACACGACGATGCCCAGCGGGATCAGCGTAAACAGGGCCATCCAGAGGATGTACGGCCCGGAGAGCCACCTACTCTTCATCGTCCCCGCCCTCCGCGATCTCGTCGTACTCGGCCGAATAGGAGCTGTAGTCGCCGAACTGGCCGGAGTATTCGCTCTTGTGCATGACGTGGATGTCCTCCGGGTTCAGGCAGATGCCGATGCGGGAGCCGACGGGCTGGAAGTCGGTGGTCTGGATCAGCCACTTGAAGCCCTTGAAGTCGACGATCACGTCGTAGTGGACGCCCTTGAAGGTGACGGACGTGACGGTGCCGCACAGGTGGCCCTGGTCGGCCGGGACGATGTCGATGTCCTCCGGGCGGATGACCACATCCACCGGCTCGTTGGGGGCGAAGCCCGCGTCGACGCAGGCGAACTGCCGGCCGAAGAACTCCACCAGCCGGTCGGCCCGCATGATGCCGTCGAGAATGTTGGACTCGCCGATGAAGTCGGCCACGAAGGCGTTCTTCGGCTCGTTGTAGATGTCCTGGGGCGTGCCGATCTGCTGGATGTTGCCCTTGTCCATGACGACGATGGTGTCGGACATGCTCAGGGCTTCCTCCTGGTCGTGGGTGACGTAGATGAAGGTGATGCCCATGGCCTGCTGGATGCGCTTGAGCTCATTCTGCATGTCCTTGCGGAGCCGCAGGTCCAGGGCGCCCAGTGGCTCGTCCAGCAGCAGGACCTTCGGGCGGTTGACCAGCGCCCGGGCGATGGCCACGCGCTGCTGCTGACCGCCGGAGAGGGCCGTGACCTTCCGGTTTTCGAAGCCCCGGAGGCTGACGATCTCCAGCATCTCCGTGACCCGCCGGTCCACCTCGTTTTCGTCCAGCTTGGCCAGGCGCAGGCCGAAGGCCACGTTGTCGTAGACGTCCAGGTGGGGGAACAGCGCATACCGCTGGAACACCGTGTTGATCTTCCGCCGGTGGGGCGGAACGTCGTTGATGCGCTGACCGTCAAAAAGCACATCACCGGCCGTCGGAGTGAGAAAACCGCCGATGATGCGCAGGGTCGTCGTCTTGCCGCAGCCGCTGGGGCCCAGCAGTGTCAAAAATTCCTGATCGTTGATGTAAAGGTTGATGCCGTTGAGAACGGTCTCCCCGTCTTCGAAGGTCATGGTCAGACCGGAAAGACGGATGAGCTCTTTTGCCATCAGTCGTCCCCCTTTCTCCGGCCCGCCGATGCGGGCACTGAAAAGAACTATATAGAAGAATGCCGCCGTTGTCAATGGATGTTCGACAGTTTCCGCAAATTTTACACGGTCACAGCGGCCATCCCGCCGAAATACTCGTCCACGAAGTCCACCGAGGCCACCCGGAACGTCCTGCCGCGCAGATAGTTGAGGGCGCCGGCGTCGGTGGGGAAGGTGAAGGTCAGCTGGTAGGCGCACAGGGCCTGGTACTTTCTGGGGCCGTCGCGGCCCTCGCGGCCGTACTTGCCGTCGCCCAGCAGCGGTGTGCCGGCGGCCGCCATCTGGGCGCGGATCTGGTGGGTCCGGCCGGTGATGAGGCGGCACTCCACCAGCGAGAGGCCGTTCTTCCGGGCCAGGGTGCGGTACTCGGTGACGGCCGTCCGGGCGCCGGGCTGAGGCCGTTCGGTGACGTAGACGCGGTTCTTCACGGCGTCCTTGAACAGATACCCCTGGAGCCGGCCGGCCGGCGGCTTCGGCGTGCCGCGGACGATGCAGAGGTACCGCTTGTCCAGTTCCCGGGCGCGGATCTTCTCATTGAGGATCCGCAGGGCCTCGGCCGTCTTGGCGGCGATGACGATGCCGCCGGTGTTCCGGTCGATCCGGTTGCAGAGGGCCGGCGTGAAGCTGTGGGCGTCCCGGGGGCGCCAGTCGCCCTTGGCGTAGAGGTACGCCTGAATGTGGTCGATGAGGGTTTTTCCGTACTCGGCCCCGTCGTGGGGGTGGACGGCCACGCCGGGCCGCTTGTCCACCAGCAGGACGTGCTCATCCTCGTAGACGATCTGCAGCTTCGGGGCCGTGACGGTCAGGTAGGCGTTGTCGGCCCGGGGGCGGTCGAAGAACTCGTCATTAATATATAATTGTAGAACGTCGCCCTCCTGGAGCCGCTGGTCCCGGGCGGCGGGGCGGCCGCCGAGCTTGATGCGCTTGCGGCGGATGTACTTCTGCAGCAGGCTGGCCGGCAGCAGGGGCAGGGCTTTTGCCACGAACCGGTCCAGCCGCTGCCCGGCGTCGTCGCGGCCCACACGGAGCTCTCTCATGGGGTTTCCTCCCAAACTGTGACTTCTGATTACCCCCATCATGCGCGGTCGGCGGGCGAATGTCAAGCAGGAATTTCACGGCGCGCAAACTGCATCCATCAGGAATGCTGTTTTCCCGGGAAACCGAACAGCTGTGCAAATCCTCCGGCGGTACGGCTCATCGGGAAGGGCATAGCCCATCTGCGTCAGCTCCGTGTCAGAAAGCTGCCGCCACCCGCACGCCGCGTTGCCGCCCGCGTTTTTTCGAAAAAAGTATTTGACATTCCCCGCGGAATCCCATATAATAAACCGTGCGCGACGAAAGGAACGGGTGAAAACCATGCTGCTGAGCCTGTCCGGCATCCGCGACTGCCCCGGCGGCGTGGTGCCCTACGAAACGGAGCTGGATCTCCGGGAGGAGACCTTCGGCGGCTGCCGCCCGGTGACGGAGCCGGTCCGCTGCCGCGGCCAGGTGCGGAACACCGCCGGCGTCCTGGTGCTGACCGGCACGCTGGAGACCCGGCTGCACGGCGTCTGCGACCGGTGCGCCGCCCCCTTCGAGCGGGACATCTGCTTCCCGGTGGAGGCCGTCCTCGTCCGCTCGCTGGAGAATGAGGACGAGGCCGACACGTGGACGTTCCTCCTGGACGGTGACAGCGCCGACCTGGACGAGATCATGACGACGGCGTTCGTGCTGTCCATGGACTCCAAGCTCCTCTGCCGCGAGGACTGCAAGGGGCTCTGCCCCACCTGCGGCAAGAATCTCAACGAGGGCCCGTGCCAGTGCCGCCCGGAGCCCGACCCCCGCTTCGCCGCGCTGGCGAAGCTGCTGGAGAAAGAATGAAGGCATTCGAGGACTGAGGTCGGGCCTGCCCGGCCGCAGCCCCTTACCCAAAGAGCCAAGGAGGTGTCACGATGGCTGTCCCCAAGTGTAAAGTGTCCAAGGCGAGACGCGACAAGAGACGTTCTTCCCACTGGAAGCTGACGATCCCCGGCGTGGTTGCCTGCCCCAAGTGCGGTGCGCCCCGTCTGCCCCACAGAGCCTGCAAGGCCTGCGGTACCTACAACGGACGCGAAGTGCTCACCGTCGAGGCGAAGTAATCCCTGTGCAAAAGAACGAGAGGCCGGTCGATTCGATCCGCCTCTTTTTCTTTTGCCCGCTGGC
The DNA here is from genome assembly GCA_904395865.1 of uncultured Oscillospiraceae bacterium. GTDB lineage: Bacteria > Bacillota > Clostridia > Oscillospirales > Oscillospiraceae > Avoscillospira_A. Next base: position 23,877 of record CAJFNY010000107.1, on the reverse strand, counting down.
CGATTTCCCGTTGACCTGCGGGCAGCCCCGTGCCATAATAAATATGGACATGGAGGCATTTGGAAATGACCGATTGGTAGGAGGAATTCCCATGGCGAAGCCCGTGGTGGCCATCGTAGGCCGGCCCAATGTGGGCAAATCCCTGCTGTTCAACAAGCTCACCGGCCGCCGCACGGCCATCGTCGAGGACACGCCCGGCGTCACCCGCGACCGGATCTACGGCGACTGCGAGTGGAACGGCCGCGCCTTCTCCCTGGTGGACACCGGCGGCATCGAGCCGGGCACCGACAGCGAGATGCTCCAGTTCATGCGCCGCCAGGCGGAGATCGCCATCGAGACGGCCGACGTGATCGTCATGGTCACGGACGTGACCGTCGGCCTCACCGCGGCCGACAGCGCCGTGGCGTCCATGCTTCAGCGGGCGAAGAAGCCCGTGGTGCTGGCGGTGAACAAGTGCGATTCGGTGGGCCCGGTGAATCCCGACGTGTATGAGTTCTACGCCCTGGGCCTGGGCGACCCGATCGAGGTCTCCGCCGTCCACGGCCACGGCACCGGCGACCTGCTGGACGCCTGCGTGGCTGCCTTCCCGCCGGAGGAGGCCGAGGAGGCGGACGACGACGTCATTAAGGTCGCCATCATCGGCAAGCCCAACGTGGGCAAGTCCAGCCTGCTCAACCGCATCCTGGGGGAGGAGCGTGCCATCGTCTCCGACGTGGCCGGCACCACCCGTGACGCCATCGACAGCGACTTCGAGAACGAGTTCGGCCGGTACCGGTTCATCGACACGGCCGGCCTCCGCCGCCGCTCCAAGGTGGATGACGCCGTGGAGCGGTACAGCGGGCTGCGCACCGTCTCGGCCATCGAGCGGGCCGACGTGTGCCTGATCCTCATCGACGCCCGGGAGGGCGTCACCGAGCAGGACACGAAGATCGCCGGCCTGGCCCACGAGGCCGGCAAGGCGTCGGTGATCGTCGTCAACAAGTGGGACGCCGTGGAGAAGGAGACGGGCACCATGGCCCGGATGACCGACGACGTCCGCCGCGATCTGCCGTATATGACGTACGCGCCGGTGGTGTTCCTCTCGGCGCTGACGGGCCAGCGGGTGGACCGGATCTTCGAGCAGATCAACGCCGTGGCCAACGCCGCGGCCATGCGCATCACCACCGGTATGCTCAATTCCATCCTGGAGGACGCCATGGCCCGGGTGCAGCCGCCGTCGGACAAGGGCCGCCGGCTGAAGATCTACTATATGACCCAGGCCGGCGTCAAGCCGCCGCACTTCGTGATCTTCTGCAACGACGCGCGGCTGTTCCATTTCTCGTATCAGCGATACCTGGAGAATCAGATCCGCGCCGTGTTCGGCCTGACCGGCACGCCGGTGCGGCTGACGATCCGCCAGAAGGGCGACAAGGAGGGCTGAGATGTTCGGATGGTTTCTGGCCCTGACGATCGTGATCGGATACGCCCTGGGCAATCTCAACGGCGCCATCCTGACGTCGCGCCTGCTGCTGAAGGAAGACGTCCGCACCCACGGCAGCGGCAACGCCGGCCTGACGAACTTCTTCCGCAGCTACGGCGGCGCCCGGACGCTGCTGGTCCTGGCCGTGGACGTGGGCAAGACCGTGGCGGCGGCGCTGCTGGGCGGCTGGCTCCTGGGCCGCTTCGGCCTGGCGGACCTGGGGAAGATGGTCGGCGGCGTCAGCACTGTGTTCGGCCACATGTTCCCGGCTGCCTTCCAGTTCCGCGGCGGCAAGGGCATCCTCTGCGGCGCCACGCTGGCCGGCGTCATGGACTGGCGGATTCTGGCGGCGCTGCTGGCGGTGTTCCTGGTGGCGGTGGTGCTGACGCGGTACGTCTCCCTGGGCTCGTGCCTGGGGGCGCTGGTGTATCCGCCGGCCTTCGCCCTGTGCTTCCCGGGTGACACGGCCCTCCTGCTGCTGGCGCTGCTGGTGGCGGCGGCGGCGCTGTTCATGCACCGGGCCAATCTGGTCCGCCTGTTCCGCGGCACGGAGAGCAGGCTGACCTTCCGGAAGAAATCACAATAGGGGGACCGTTTGATGGAAATTGCAGTGGTGGGCAGCGGCGGCTGGGGCACGGCCCTGGCGCGCCTGCTGACGAAGAACGGCCACGACGTGACGCTCTGGTCGTTCCTGGAGTCCGAGGCGGACAACCTCCGCCGCACCCGTGAGAATCCGCTCCTGAAGGGCGTGGCCCTGCCGGAGATGACGTTCACCAGCGACATCGCCTGCGTGGCCGGCAAGCCGCTGGTGGTCATGGCGTCGCCGTCCTTCGCGGCCCGTTCCACGGCCGAGGCGGTCCGGCCCCATCTGGCACCGGACGCCGTGCTGGTTTCGGTGGCCAAGGGCATTGAGGCCGGTACCTCCAAGCGCCTGAGCGAGATCTTTGAGGAGGTCACAGGGCATACGGTGGCCGTCCTCTGCGGGCCCTCCCACGCCGAGGAGGTGGGGCGGGACATCCCCACCGGCTGCGTCTCTGCCTGCCGGGACATCGCCGTGGCCGAGATGGTGCAGGACGTGTTCATGAACGAGAACTTCCGGGTCTACGCCAATACCGACGTGGTCGGCGTGGAGCTGGCCGCGGCGCTGAAGAACATCATCGCCCTCTGCGCCGGCATCTGCGACGGCATGGGCTTCGGCGACAATACCAAGGCTCTGCTGATGACCCGCGGCCTCACGGAGACGGCCCGTCTGGGCCTGGCCATGGGCGGCAAGCGGGAGACGTTCGCCGGCCTGGCCGGCGTCGGCGACCTGATCGTCACCTGCACGTCCATGCACTCCCGGAACCGCCGCGCCGGCATCCTCATCGGCCAGGGGAAGGACCCCAAGACGGCCATGGAGGAGGTGGGCGCCGTGGTGGAGGGCTACTACGCCGCCAAGTCTGCCCACGAGCTGTCGGAGAAGCTGGGCGTCGAGATGCCCATCGCCAGCCAGGCCTACGGCATCCTCTACGAGGGCCTGGATCCCCGGGCCGCCATCCGCGCCCTGATGACCCGCGGCAAGCGCCACGAATTCGAGGACGCCGGCTGGAACTGAAACCGGCGGCAACCGGCTTCCGCCTGAGAAGCTGGAAAAGGAAAGAATCCGTACGCTCCATGTGAGGGTACGGATTCTTCGTTTTCCCCCGGATACCACGGGGAAGGGGAGCCGTGCGAAATCCGCCGCCGGCCCTGCACCTGGTTTGACAAGCTGCGGAGCCTCTGGGTGTGCAGCAAAGACTTGTGGCCTGGTTACACAGTGAAAGGGCCGTTCCATGGTGCAGCGCCTGGTGCCGCTGTGCCGGGCGCCGCAGCGAAACCACGGCCGTCTGCCGTGCCATTCCAATGCCGGTATTTCTGATATTTAGACGAAAGTCAAAATACATAATCCTTGCAAAACGGCTGGCGCCGCGGTATACTGGTCGCAGTGAAATCCCGGGAGGTGGGCCGTTTGCATACGGTGTTTTATCCGGAGGCCGTGCCGCTGTACGCGCTGGTGGACGTGTTCTTCCTGTACAGCTTCCTCGGCTGGGCCATGGAGTGCTGCGTCATCCGGCGGGAGAAGGGCGTGTGGGAGAACCGCGGCTTTGCCCGCAGCCCGTTCTGCATCGTGTACGGCTTCGGTGCCATGCTGGGCTACGCGGCCCTGCGGCCGCTGGCGGACAATGCTCTGCTGCTCTTCTTCGCAGGCGCCCTGGGTGCCTCGGGCTTCGAGTATCTGACGGCCAGGGCCATGGTGCGGCTGTTCGGGGACTTCTGGTGGGACTATTCCCACAAGCGGTTCCAGTATAAGGGAATCCTCTGCCTGGAGAGCACGGCCGGCTGGGGAGCGCTGCTGGTGGTACTGATCCTGTGGCTCCACCGGGCGGTGTTCCGCCTGGTGCTGGCCCTGCCGGAGCGGGCCGGATGGGCCCTCGCCCTGGTGCTCAGCGGCGTGTATCTGGTGGATTTTGCCGTCAGTTTCCGCCGGGCCCGGCGGGCGTGGCAGGCGGCCCGCGGCGCGGAGGAGGGGGCATGAGGGCGGCGGTGCTGCCGGCAGACGCCGCGTTCCGCGCTGCGGTGGCCGATCTGTGGGCCAGCGGCGCGGTCCGGTCCATGGCGGCCTTCCCGCAGCACGGGGACGTCGACTGCCTGCGCCACTGTCTGGCCGTTGCGTATCTGAGCTGGTGCTGCTGCCGGCGGCTGGGGCTGAATGCCCGGGCAGCCGCCCGCGGCGGCCTGCTCCACGACCTGTTCCTGTACGACTGGCACACCTGGCGCCCCGGGCCGGGCGAACGCCTCCACGGCTTCTCCCATCCGGCCGCTGCGCTGGCCAACGCCCGCCGTGTGACGGACCTGACGGCCGTGGAGACGGACATCATTCTGCGCCACATGTGGCCCCTGACCCGGAAGCGGCCGGACAGTCCGGAGGGGCGGGTGGTGACGGCGGTGGACAAGTACGTCAGCCTGCTGGAGACCCTGGGCCGCCCGGTGCCGCTGCGGGAAACGGCGTGGCTGCGCCGTCTGCTGGCCGTGCCGGGCCTGCGCCCGTGAAACCAAAGCGAGGCAACCCCTATGGGGCTGCCTCGCTCGTTCGTTTGGATTCCGTCGGGATTACACCGCACGCTCCACCTTGTTGGAACGCAGGCATCTCGTACAGACGTAGACGTGGCGCGGAGAACCATCAACAATCGCCTTCACGCGCTTGACATTGGGCTTCCACATCCGGTTGGAACGTCTGTGGGAGTGGGAGACCTTTATGCCGAACACAACACCCTTGCCGCAAATATCACACTTGGCCATCTGGCTGCACCTCCTTGCCACAGAGAAAATCAACGTTCAAACACGCAGATGCTATTGTAGCAGCTTTTGCGTCAAATTGCAAGAGTTTTTCCGGAGATTTTTGTCTTAAATTTTCCCGTGGGTCGGTTGCGAAAATGGCATATTCACGGTATAATGAAATCACTGACGACGCAAAGGCCGGCTGCCGGCAGCGTGCGCCCAATCCGCAAGCGCGTTTTATGAGGTGAGTAAGGCATGATCAATTCTTACAGCGTTCCGCTGTCGCAGATGGTCAAGGAGTTCAACCTGCGGCTGCTCTACAAGGCGACGGATTACGAGAGCATCAACATCACCGTCGACGACATCAGCCGTCCCGGTCTGCAGCTGGCCGGCTACTTCGAGCACTTCGAGCCCATGCGCCTCCAGCTGATCGGCACCACCGAGACGGCCTATCTCAACAAGCTCACCAGCGAGGAGCGGCGCAGCATCTTCGACCGCTTCTTCTCCTACAAGATCCCGGCGCTGATCATCTCCCGGGACCTGGATCCGCTGCCGGAATGTATGGAGATGGCTGAGAAGTACGACACCACCATCATCCAGGGCAGCGAGACGACGTCGTACATCATCTCCAGCCTGATTTCCTACCTGAAGATCAACCTGGCCCCGCGGATCACGCGCCACGGCGTCCTGGTGGAGGTCTACGGCGAGGGCCTGCTGCTCCTGGGCGAGAGCGGCATCGGCAAGTCCGAAGCCGCCGTGGAGCTCCTGAAGCGCGGACACCGGCTCATCGCCGACGACGCGGTGGAGATCAAGAAGGCCTCGTCCAAGAAGTGCTTCGGCACCGCGCCGGAGCTGATCCGGCACTACATTGAGCTGCGCGGCATCGGCGTCATCAACGTGGCGAAGCTGTTCGGTATGGCGGCCGTCAAGGAGAGCGCCGACGTGGACCTGATCATCAACATCGTCCCCTGGCGCGACGGTGAGGTCTACGACCGCCTGGGCCTGGAGAGCCAGTACACCGACATCCTCGGCGTCAAGATCCCGTCCATCACGATCCCCATCACGCCGGGCCGGAATCTGGCCGTGATCCTGGAGGTGGCGGCCATGAACAACCGCCAGAAGAAGATGGGATACAATGCCGCGGCCGAGTTTACCGAGCAGATCAACAAGCACTTCGACACGTCCTTCGGCCAGAGCTTCTGAATGCATCCGAACCGGGCGCCCGCAGGGCGCCCGGCTTTTTTGGCGCCGGCTATTTGCTTTTTTCCCCGCATATGGTATGATAAGATCCTATAGGGTTCGCCCGCTGAAACGGAAAGGGGAGAGGCACCATGGACACCCGATGGCTTGCGCGGCTGCCGCAGGCGTGCCCGGAGGTGGCGGTTCGCTATGACGAACCGCTGGCGGAGCACGTGTCGTTCCGGGTCGGCGGCCCGGCGGCGGCCATGGCCTTTCCGGCCGACGTAGCCCAGCTGCGGGCGCTGCTGGCCTTCTGCCGGGAGGAGGGGCTGACGCCCCGGCTGCTGGGGGCCGGCACCAACGTGCTGCCGCCCGACGAGGGGGTGGACACCCTCGTCATCTGCCTGCTGGGCGGCCTGACGGCCCTGCGGCGGGAGGGGGACGAGCTGGTGGTGGGCGCCGGCGTGCCCATGGCCCGGGCGGCGGTGTTCGCCTGCGAGGCCGGCCTGACGGGGCTGGAGTTCGCCCACGGCATCCCTGGCTCCATGGGCGGCGGTATCTGCATGAACGCCGGCGCCTACGGCGGCGAGCTGTGCCAGGTGGCTGTGGAGACGGCGGCCCTGCGCGGCGGCCGCGTGGAGACGGTCCGCGGCGGCGCCCAGGGCTTCGGCTACCGAACCAGCGCCTTCCAGGACGGGACGTCCGTGGTGGTGGAGACGCGCCTGCGGCTGGCGCCCGGGGATCCGGCGGCCATCCGCGCCCGGATGCAGGAGCTCTCGGCCCGGCGCCGGGCCTCCCAGCCGCTGAACCTGCCCTCCGCCGGCAGCACCTTCAAGCGCCCCGCCGGGGGATACGCCGCGGCGCTCATCGACGGGGCCGGCCTCAAGGGCCTCCGGGTGGGCGGCGCGTCGGTTTCGGAGAAGCACGCCGGCTTCGTCGTCAACGACGGCGGCGCAACGTGCGCCGACATCCTGGCGCTGATCGCCGAGATCCGCCGGCGGGTGTACGACGACTCCGGCATCCTGCTGGAGCCGGAAGTTCGGATTTGGTGAGGTGAGCGGAATGCAGTTCGTGATCGTATCGGGCCTGTCCGGCGCCGGCAAGAGCCAGGCGCTCAACGTCCTGGAGGACCTGGGCTTCTACTGTGTGGACAACCTGCCGGAGGAGCTGATCCCCCAGTTCGGCCAGCTGTGCATGGCCACGAAGCCGCGGTTTGAGAACGTGGCCCTCGTCACCGACATCCGCGGCGGCCTGACCTTCGACGGCCTGTTCCGCGCCCTGGACGGCCTGGACGCCATGGGCTGCGGGTATTCCATCGTCTTTGTGGAGGCAGCCTCCGAGGTGCTGATTCAGCGCTTCAAGGAGACGCGCCGCAAGCATCCGCTGACCCGGGACGGCACCGACCTGCTGGAGGCCGTGGAGCGGGAGCGGAAGCTCCTGGAGCCCATCCGCAACCGGGCCAATTTCGTCATCGACACCTCCAACCTCTCCACGGCCAAGCTCCGCGGGGAGCTGGTCAACCTGTTTGCCGGCGGCCAGCGGGACCACGCCATGAGCGTCAACGTCCTGTCCTTCGGCTTCAAATACGGCCTGCCCATGGACGCCGACCTGGTGTTCGACGTGCGGCTGCTGCCCAACCCGTACTACCTGCCGGAGCTCCGCCACCACACGGGGCTGGAGGCGCCGGTGCGGGACTTCGTCTTTTCCCACCAGCAGGCCCGGGACTACGTGGCCAAGGTGGAGGAGCTGCTGAGCTTCTCGCTGCCGCTGTACGTGGAGGAGGGCAAGACGAACCTGGTCATCGCCGTGGGCTGCACCGGCGGGCACCACCGGTCCGTGGCCGTGGCCCGGGAGCTGGGCGACTTCATTGCCCGGCTGGGCTTCGTGACCACCGTGGGCCACCGGGATATTTCCAGAGCGTGACGGAGGAACTGCATGGAACGCCGCTTCGATGAGAACGTCCGGGTCTATCTCCCCGGGCGAAACAACCCGAAAATCGTCTGCATCGGCGGCGGGCACGGCCTCTCGGCCATGCTCCGCGGCCTCAAGCGCTATACGAGGAACATCACCGCCATCGTCACCGTGGCCGACGACGGCGGCGGCTCCGGCATGCTCCGGGACGACCTGGGCATGCCGCCGCCCGGCGACATCCGCAGCTGCATCCTGGCCCTGGCCAACACGGAGCCCACCATGGAGCGGCTGCTGAATTACCGCTTTTCCGAGGGCAGCCTGGCCGGCCAGAGCTTCGGCAACCTGTTCCTGGCGGCCCTTAACGGCATCAGCGACACGTTCGACGAGGCCGTCCGCCGCATGGGAGAGGTCCTGGCCATCACCGGCCGCGTCCTGCCGGTGACGAACCAGAACATCCGGCTGGAGGCGTGCTTTGAAAACGGCGCCTGCGTCCTGGGCGAGAGCAAGATCTTCTACCAGAAGAAGGTCAACGACTGCCGCATCGCCCGGGTCCGGCTCGTGCCGGAGCACCCCCAGGCCCTGCCCGAGAGCCTGGAGGCCATTGCCCGGGCCGACCTGATCGTCCTGGGGCCCGGCAGCCTCTACACCAGCATCATCCCGAACCTGCTGGTGGACGGAATTGCCGAGGCTGTGGCTGCCTCCGGCGCCCGGAAGGTGCTCGTCATGAACCTGATGACCCAGGAGGGGGAGACCGAGGGGTACACCGGCGCCGACCACGTCCGCGCCCTGCTGCGCCACGGCGTGCCGGGCATCATCGACGTCTGCGTGGCCAACAGCACGCCGGTGCCGCGGGACGTGTCCGAGGCGTACCGGGCCGAGGACGCCGAGCAGCTGCAGCTCTGTGCCGGGGAGATCGAGGCCATGGGCATCGCCGTCCGCTGCCGCCCGCTGCTGGCCCCGGGGCAGACGGCCCGCCACGACCCCCTGGCCCTGGCCAGGGCGCTGATGGAGGTCCTGGACGACTACGCCGTAGGGTAGGAGGGAACGCCATTGTCCTTTGCATCCAACGTCCGGCAGGAGCTGTGCCGCCAGGCGCTCACCCGCAGGTGCTGCGCCGTGGCCGAAGCCTTCGGCGTCCTGCTGTTCTGCAACACCTTCACCGCCAGCCAGGTGAAGCTCATCACCGAGAGCGCCGAGTTTGCCGAGCGGCTGCCGCGGCTCTTCCGCCGGGCCTTCGGCGTCGGCTTCGACGTGGAGCCGGGAGCCGACGCCGAGGGCAAGCGCACCTTCGCCGTCACCGACCCGGCAAAGCTGGAGAAGATCTTCCAGAGCTTCGGCTTTTCCACGGAGAGCAGCGTGGCGCTGCACGTGAACTTCGGCATCCTGGAGGAGCGCTGCTGCCAGACGTCCTTCCTCCGGGGGGCCTTCCTGGCCGGCGGCAGCGTCACCGACCCGGCCAAGCGCTACCATCTGGAGCTGGCCACCACCCACCGGAAGGTCAGCCGGGAGACGGAGGCCCTGCTGCTGGACCTGGGCTTCTATCCAAAGGCCACCGAGCGCAGCGGCACCTGCGTCCTGTACTTCAAGCAGAGCGACGCCATTGAGGACTTCCTGACGTTCCTGGGGGCGCCGGTCTCGGCCATGGCCGTCATGGAGGCCAAGGTGGAGAAGGAGCTGCGCAACGGCGTCAACCGCCGGGTCAACTGCGACACGGCCAACCTGACGAAGGTCGTGGACGCGGCCCAGGAGCAGATCGCGGCCATCCGCCTGCTGCAGCAGCGCGGCGTGCTGGACAAGCTGCCCGAGAAGCTGCGCGTCACCGCCGCCATGCGCCTGGAGCACCCGGAGGCGACGCTGGCGGAGCTGGCGGAGATGATGGACCCGCCGGTGACGAAGTCCGCCCTGAGCCACCGGATGCGCAAGCTGACCGCATACGCCAAGGACTGAAAGGAGGGCCCCATGGCCTTTGTTCACCTGCACGTGCACACCGAATTCAGCCTCCTGGACGGCGCCTGCCGCATCGGCCGGCTCATGGAGCGGGTCCGGGAGCTGGGGCAGAGCGCCGTGGCCATCACCGACCACGGCGTCATGTACGGCGTCATCGACTTCTACAAGGCCGCGCAGAAGGCCGGCATCAAGCCGATCATCGGCTGTGAGGTCTACGTGGCGCCCCGGAGCCGGACGGACAAGGTCCACGGCATCGACAGCGAGGCGTACCACCTGATCCTCCTGTGCATGAACGAGACCGGCTACCAGAACCTGAGCTACATGGTCTCCCAGGGCTTCCTCAACGGCTTCTACGGCAAGCCGCGGGTGGACATGGAGCTGCTGCGGGCCCACAGCGAGGGCCTCATCTGCCTGTCGGCCTGCGTGGCCGGCCGGGTGCCGCAGCTGCTGCTGACGGGGGACTACGAGGCCGCCAAGGCCGCGGCCCTGGAGTTCTCGGAAATCTTTCCGGGCCGGTATTACCTGGAGCTCCAGGACCACGGGCTGGAGGAGCAGGCCCGGGTGAACCCCGGCCTGCTGCGGATCGCCCGGGAGACGGGCCTGCCCCTGGTGGCCACCAACGACGCCCACTACCTGCGGCAGGAGGAGAGCGAGCTGCAGGACGTGCTCATGTGCATCCAGATGCAGAAGACCGTCGACGACCCCGACCGGATGCGCTTCGCCTCCGACCAGTTCTACCTCAAGAGCGAGGCCGAGATGGCCCGGCTGTTCCCGGCGGTGCCCGAGGCCCTGGAGAACACGGCCCGCATCGCCGAGCAGTGCAACGTGACGTTCACCTTCGGCCAGTACCACCTGCCGGAGTTCCGGCTGCCCGAGGGCTGGACGAACGTCGCCTACTTCCGCCACCTGTGCGAGGAAGGCTTCGCCAGGCGGTACCAGAATCCGCCGGAGAGCTACCGGCAGCAGCTGGACTACGAGATGCAGATGATCGAGAAGATGGGCTACGTGGACTACTTCCTGATCGTCGCCGACTTCGTGGACTTCGCCCGCCGGGCCGGCATCCCCGTGGGGCCCGGCCGCGGCAGCGCCGCCGGCGCCATCGTCTCCTACTGCCTGTTCATCACCGACCTGGACCCCATGCAGTACGGCCTGGTGTTCGAGCGCTTCCTGAACCCGGAGCGGGTCAGCATGCCGGATATCGACATGGACTTCTGCCAGAACCGCCGCGGCGAGGTCATCGACTACGTTATGGAGAAGTACGGGGCCGACCACGTGGCCCAGATCGTCACCTTCGGCACCATGGCCGCCCGCGGCGCCATCCGGGACGTGGGCCGCGCCCTGAACTTCACGTACGCCGAGACGGACGCCGTGGCCAAGCTGGTGCCCACCATGCCGCTGCACATCACGCTGGAGGAGGCGCTGAAGGCCTCGCCGCGGCTGAAGGCCATGTACGACGGCGACGAGCGCGTCCGGCGGCTCATCGACATGGCCCGGGAGATCGAGGGCATGCCGCGGAACACCTCCACCCACGCCGCCGGCGTCGTCATCACGCGGCTGCCGGTGTACGACTACGTGCCCCTGGCCCGGAACGACGACACCATCGTCACCCAGTACACCATGACGACCCTGGAGGAGCTGGGCCTGCTGAAGATGGACTTCCTGGGCCTGCGGAACCTGACGGTCATCGACGACGCCGTCCGCGACATCCGGAAGACCGAGCCGGACTTCGACATCCGCACCATCCCCGACGGCGACCGGCCCACGTACGAGATGCTGGCCGAGGGCCGCACGGCCGGTGTGTTCCAGATGGAGTCGGCGGGCATCACCGCCGTCTGCACCGGCATGCAGCCGGAGTCCATCGAGGACCTGACGGCCATCGTCGCCCTCTACCGGCCGGGGCCCATGGACTCGATCCCGCGCTTCATCCGCTCCAAGCAGAATCCGGCCGCCATCACGTACCGCCATCCGAAGCTGGAGCCCATTTTATCGGTCACATACGGGTGTATCGTATACCAGGAGCAGGTCATTGAGATCTTCCGCCAGCTGGGCGGCTACACCCTGGGCCAGGCCGACAACATGCGCCGGGCCATCTCCAAGAAGAAGCAGGAGGTCATCCTGGCCGAGCGGAAGGCCTTCGTCTACGGCGATCCGGAGCGGAACATCCCCGGCGCCATCGCCGGCGGCGTCGACGAGCAGACGGCCCAGGCCATCTACGACGAGATCGTCGACTTCGCCAACTACGCCTTCAACAAGGCCCACGCCGTCTGCTACGCGCTGGTGGCCTACCAGACGGCGTACCTCAAGTGCCACTATCCGCGCCAGTACATGGCCGCGCTGATGACCTCGGTGCTGGACAGCGCCGTGAAGGTCTCGGAGTACATCGCCGAGTGCCGCCAGCTGGGCATCGCCGTGCTGCCGCCGGACATCAACGAGTCTGAGGACCACTTCACGGTGGTGGACGGCGGCATCCGCTTCGGCCTGGCGGCCGTGAAGAACGTCGGCCGCGGCTTCATCCGCCTGGTGGTGCAGGAGCGCACCCGCGGCGGCCCCTTCCGGGACCTGGAGGATCTGTGCAGCCGCCTCTACGGCAGCGACCTGAACAAGCGGGTGCTGGAAAACCTCATCAAGTGCGGCGCCCTGGACGGCTTCGGCCTGCGCCGCTCCCAGCTGCTGGCGACGTTTGAGCAGGTGTCCGACGCCGTGGCCCTGACCCGGCGGAAGAACCTGGAGGGGCAGATGGGGATGTTCGACCTGGAGGGGAGCGCCGCGCAGCCGGCGGTGCGCGTGCCGGACATTCCGGAGCTGAGCCGCCAGGAGCTGATGGCCTTCGAGAAGGAGACGACCGGCCTCTACCTCTCCGGCCACCCCATGGACGAGTACCGCGAACGCCTCCGGGGCGCCCGCGTGGCGCCGCTGGGGGAGATCCTGGAGAGCTTCTCCGGCGAGGAGCAGGGGGCATACCGGGACGAGCAGCCCGTCACCGTGGCCGGCATCGTCCAGACGGTCCGGATGAAGACGACCCGCAGCAACACCGTGATGGCGTACGTCACCCTGGAGGACGACACCGGCTCGCTGGAGCTGCTGGTGTTCTCCCGGGTGCTGGAGCAGTACGGCGACTGCCTGGCGGAGAACCGGGCGGTGGTCGTGGAGGGCAAGCTGTCGGTCCGGGACGAGAAGGACCCGCAGATCCTGGTGAACCGGGCCGTGCCCATCGAGGACTTTGAGGCCGCCGCGCCGGCCGGCCGCACCGAGACCCGCGGCCGGAAGCTCTACCTCCGCCTGGCCGGTGAGACACAGCCGCCGTACCCGAAGGTCAAGGCCGTGCTGCACATGTTCCCCGGGAAGATGCCGGCGGTGCTGTACTTCGCCGACACGGGCCTGCGCCTGGGCACCAGCTGCCTGCCCGACGAGGACCTGTTCCAGGAGCTTCGGGAACTGTTGGGAACGGAAAACGTCGTAATAAAATAGCTGTATTTTTTCATCAAAATATGATATAATCTCACAGATACGGGAAAGGAGGCGGACAGATGGCGAACGGAACGAGGCTGCGGGCCGCGCTGCTGGCGCTGTCCATGGCGCTGCTGCTGTCCGGCTGCTTTTTCCAGTCGGCCGACGAGCTGTACGCGCTGCCCCAGCAGTCCCAGGAGTACTACGAGCTCCAGTCGGAGCTGGACCAGCTCCTGGCCGGCGGCGCCTCCTACGCCGCGCCCACCTCCGGCACCAACCAGCAGTCGGTGCAGCTGGCGGACCTGGACGGCGACTACATGGACGAGGCCGTGGTGTTCCTGCGAACGAACGGTGAAAAGCCGCTGAAGGCGTACATCTTCGACCGGATCGGCGACGATTTCCAGAACGTGGCGATCATCGAGGGCGACGGCACCAGCTTTGCCAGCGTCGAATACGTCCAGATCGACGGCGCGCCCGGCGTGGAGATGGTGCTCTGCCGCCAGGTCAGCGACCAGGTGCCGCAGCTGATGAGCGTCTATGCCCTGCGGGAGAACCGCGTGGTGGAGCTCATGAGCGCCAGCTATTCCGAGTACACCACCACGGACCTGAACAGCGACGGCCTGATGGACCTCTTCCTGATCCGGTTCAATGCCGAGGACCACAGCGGCGTGGCCGAGTATTACCGCTACGCCGGCGACCAGATCGTCCGGGAGCCGGAGGCGCAGCTGTCGGCCGGCGTGGAGACGGTCCGGCGGATCATCGTCGGCCAGGTGGACGAGGGTGTCCCGGCTGTGTTCGTAGCCAGCGTGTACGACGAGAGCAGCATCGTCACAGACATTTTTGCCCTGCGGGACGGCACCTTCGTCAACATCACCACCGAGGGTGCCTCCGGCACCAGCGCCCAGACCGTGCGCAACTACTACGTCTACGCTACCGACATCGACGGCGACGGCGTCATTGAGCTGCCCCAGCCGCGGCAGCTGCCGCAGCCGGCGGACAGCGCACCGGAGGACGTCTACTGGCTGATCGAATGGTACCGCATGCACATCGACGGCACGCGGGAGCTGCGGCTGACGACGTACCATAATTACTCCGGCGGCTGGTACGTGATTCTGCCGGAGGCGTGGGAGGGGCAGATCGCCCTGCGCTACAGCGAGGTCGAGGCCGGGATCCACGGCTACACCTTCCTCCAGTGGAAGGGGTACCAGGAGGAGCCGGAGCCCATCTTCACGATTTACACCTTCTCCGGCGAGGACCGCAGCGAAATGGCGTCCTCCGGCGGCCGCTTCCCGCTGAGCGAGCGGGGGGACGTGACGTACGCCGCGTCCTTCGGCACCTCCGAATGGGCCGCAGAGCTGACGGAGGAGACGCTGGCGGACATGTTCCGCTTCATTCAGATTGACTGGAATTCCGGCGAGGTATAAGGAGGACATGGGGATATGAAAAAGGTTCTGATCCTCGAGGACGAGGTCAGCATCCGCAGCTTTGTGGTCATCAACCTGAAGCGCGCCGGCTACGAGGCCATCGAGGCCGGCACCGGCCAGGAGGCGCTGGACCGGCTCAAGGAGCATCCGGACATCGGCGTGGCCATCCTGGACATCATGCTGCCGGACATCGACGGCTTCGAGGTCTGCCGCACCATCCGGGCCACCAACAAGACCATCGGCATCATCATGCTCACGGCCCGCACCCAGGAAATGGACAAGGTCACGGGCCTGATGACCGGCGCCGACGACTACGTGACGAAGCCCTTCTCCCCGGCGGAGCTGACGGCGCGCATCGACGCGCTGTACCGCCGCATCGGCGGAGACGCCGTGGGCGACGGCGCGGAGCAGCGGCAGGGGCCCTTCCTGCTCAACACCCGGAACCGCACCCTGGAGAAGAACGGCAAGCGCATCAAGCTGACCCAGGTGGAATACGCGATCATGAAGCTCTTCATGCAGAACCCCGGCCGCGCCCTCTCCCGGGAGGACATCCTGACGAGCGTGTGGGGGCGCGAGTTCGACGGTGAGCTGAAGATCGTCGACGTCAACATCCGGCGCCTGCGCATCAAGATCGAGGACGACACGGCCAACCCCACCTACATCACCACGGTCTGGGGCTTTGGCTACAAGTGGGGGGCCTGACGGCCGAGACCCGGTGCCTGCGGCAGCCGTGAAAGGGGGGAAGCGCCATGAAAAAGATCTCCGGCATCCAGCAGCGGTGGATTGTCAACAACCTGAGCATCGTGGTTCTGCTGGTGATCGTGTGCATCGTGGCGGTCTCCCTGTCCTTCACCATGTATTACTACTCCAGCATGGAGTCCGGCCTGGAGTCCAAGGCGCGGACCACCACCGACTTTTTCAGCGACTACATCGGCCAGAGCTACGGCGAGTTCTACCAGTCGTGCATCGTCATGGCCCAGACCTTCGAGGAGAAAGACGTGCTGGAGCTGCAGTTCATCAGCACCAGCGGCCGGATCGTCGCCTCGTCGTACGGCCAGTGGGGCGGGGAGGACCCTGAGACGCCCGACATCCAGCAGGCCATCGAGACGAAGGAGGTGGCCCCCTACCGCGGGGAGAACCCGGCTACCGGTGAGCGGATCCTGGCCGTCTCCAGCCCGATGATCTACGTCAACGGCGAGGTCATCGGCGTCATGCGCTTCGTCACCAGCCTGAAGAATGTCGACCGCCAGATCGCCATGATTACGGCCCTGGCGGTGCTGGTGGGCGTCGTGTTCATCGCGCTGGTCATGTTCAGCAGTCAGTTCTTCATCCGCTCCATCGTCGGCCCCGTCACGGAGATCACCGCCACGGCAAAGCGGATCGCCTCGGGCAGCTACGGCTCCCAGATCCAGAAGAAGTTCGACGACGAGATCGGCGAGCTGGCCGACACCATCAACGACATGTCCGTGAAGATCGGCCAGGCCGAGCGGATGCAGTCGGAGTTCGTCTCGTCCGTCTCCCACGAGCTGCGCACGCCGCTGACGGCCATCTCCGGCTGGGGCGAGACGCTGCTGTCGGCCGAGACCATGGACCCGGTGGAGACGCGCCGCGGCATGCTGATCATCCTGAGCGAGACCCGCCGCCTGACGAACATGGTGGAGGAGCTGCTGGAGTTCACGCGGATGCAGGACGGCCGCTTCACCCTCAACGTCCAGACGGCCGACATCCGCGCCGCCTTCGAGGACACGGTGTTCATGTACGGCAGCCGGCTGAAGCAGGAGGGCATCGAGCTCAAGTACCTGGAAAACGACGACGAGATCCCCGAGATCCCGTGCGACGTGTCCCGCCTGCGGCAGGTGTTCCTGAACATCCTCGACAACGCCGCCAAGCACGGCGGCGAGGGCAAGGTCATCACCGCGTCCATCAGCCGGGAGGACGACTTCGTCGTCGTCCGGATCCGGGACTTTGGACCCGGCATCCCCGAGGACGAGCTGCCCCACGTGAAGATGAAGTTCTACAAGGGCAGCTCCAAGGCCCGCGGCAGCGGCATCGGCCTGGCGGTCTGCGAGGAGATCGTCACCATGCACGGCGGCCAGCTGATTCTGGAAAATGCCGACGGCGGCGGCACGCTGGTGACGATCCGCCTGCCCATCGGCGAAGCATCGTAAAAATTCTACGCCGCGCTCAGCGGCCCGGGAGGCACCCATGGCAACATCCAACGAAACCCACCAGCCCCAGGAAAAGTTCAAGACCCTCATCGGCGGACAGGCCCTGATCGAGGGCATCCTCATGCGCGGGCCGGACAAGCAGGCCATCGTCGTCCGCTCCAAGGACGGGCTCGTCAAGAAGGTCGACGACCTGAAGCTCAGCCACCGCTCGCCGCTGACGAGGGTGCCGTTCATCCGCGGCATCTTCACGTTCGGCAGCTCCATGGTCAACGGCGTCCGGGCGCTGCTCTTCTCAGCCGAATACTTCCCCGAGGAGGAAGGGGAGGCGGCGGAGCCGTCAAAATTCGAAAAGTGGATCGAGCGGCGCTTCGGCTCGGAGAAGCTGGAGCAGTTCCTGATTTACTCGGCCGTGGTGCTGGGCATCGCGTTCTCCGTGGGCCTGTTCATCCTGCTGCCCACGCTGCTGACCGGTCTGATCCCCGGCCTGCGGGAGCATCTGCTGGCCCGCAACGTGTGCGAGGGCCTGCTGAAAATCCTGCTGTTCCTGGGCTACATGATTCTGATCTCCCGGATGAAGGATATGCGCCGGCTGTTTGCCTACCACGGCGCGGAACATAAGACCATCCGCTGCTACGAGGCGCGGCTGCCGCTGACGGTGGAGAACGTCCGGCCCATGACGCGCTTCCACCCCCGCTGCGGCACCAGCTTCCTGCTGGTGGTGATCTGCATCAGCATCCTCTGCGGCGCGTTCATCCGCGTCAGCAACACGCTGGCCCGCATGGGGCTGCACCTGCTGATGCTGCCGGTGATCGTGGCCATCAGCTACGAGATCAACCGCTTTGCCGGCCGGCACGACAACTGGTTCACACGCCTCCTGACGAAGCCCGGCATGGCCATGCAGCGCTTCACCACCAACGAGCCGGACGATTCCATGATCGAGGTGGCCATCGAGGCGATGGAGGCGGTCATTCCCGAGGAGGAGGGCGCCGACCGATGGTGAAAAAGACCTTCAGCGAGCTCTATCAGGAGATCCGCAGCGAGCTGTTTGAGACCCTGGGGGCCGACGCCTCCCACGTGGCCCGGGAGCTGGTCTGCAAGGCCTCCGGGCTCCCGGCGGCCGAGCTGATCGCCGGCCGGCAGGTGTACGCTGACGAGCAGGCCGTCCGGACGCTGCGGGAATCCGTGGCCCGTGTCCGCGAAGGGGAGCCGCTGGCGTACATCCTCGGGGAGTGGGACTTCTGCGGCATGACGCTGACCGTCACCCGCGACGTGCTGATTCCCCGGGACGACACCATGGCCGTCACGGAGCTGGCCATCAAGAAAGCCCTCTTCCTGGAGCAGAACCCGCGGATCCTCGACCTCTGCGCCGGCACGGGCTGCATCGGCCTGGCCATCGCCCACCGGGTCAAGGATGCCCGGGTGACACTGGGCGAGCTGTCCCCCGGGGCCATCCGGGTGGCCAAGCGGAACATCGCGGACCAGAAGCTTTCCGGCCGCGTCAGCTGCATGGCCGTGGACGCCCGCAAGCCGGCGGCCCGCTTCCTGGGCACCTTCGACATGATCGTCTCCAATCCGCCGTACGTGACGACCGCCGAGTGGGCGCAGCTGGCCCCCTCGGTGCGGGACTACGAGCCGCGCATGGCCCTGGACGGCGGCGAGGACGGCCTGGACTTCTACCGGGCCATCGTGCAGAACTTTACGCCGGCCCTCAAGCCCGGCGGCTACCTCTGCCTGGAGTTCGGCATGGGGCAGCATGAGGCGGTGCAGGCCATCCTGGAGGGAGCCGGCTACCGCGTGCTGCAGTTCCGCCGGGACACCGGCGACATCATCCGCGCCGTCCTGGCGCAATACGGGAGAGAGGATGCGTAAGTATGGCAAAAGTGAAATCCCCCTATGAGACCCCGGCGCCGGCCAGCGACAAGAAGCGCGCGCTGGAGACGGCGCTGCACCAGATCGAGAAGAACTTCGGCAAGGGCGCCGTCATGCGCCTGGGCGACCGGCCGGAGATGGTGGTGGACGCGATTCCCACCGGCTCCCTGGCCCTGGATGCGGCCCTGGGCATCGGCGGCGTCCCCCGCGGGCGGATCATCGAGATCTACGGCCCCGAGTCCTCCGGCAAGACGACCCTGGCCCTGCACATCCTGGCCCAGGCCCAGAAGATGGGCGGCGAGGTGGCCTTCGTGGACGCCGAGCACGCGCTGGACCCCGACTACGCCGCGGCCCTGGGTGTGGACATCGACTCCATGCTCGTCTCCCAGCCGGACACCGGCGAGCAGGCCCTGGAGATCACCGACGCCCTGGTCCGTTCCGGCGCCGTGGACGCCATCGTCGTGGACTCCGTGGCGGCGCTGACGCCCCGGGCGGAGATCGAGGGCGAAATGGGCGACAGCTTCGTGGGCCTGCAGGCGCGGCTCATGTCCCAGGCCCTGCGGAAGCTGGCCGGCACCATCGCCAAGACGAACTGCGTCGTCATCTTCATCAACCAGATCCGCCTGAAGATCGGCGTCATGTACGGCAATCCCGAGACGACCACCGGCGGCAATGCCCTGAAGTTCTACGCCTCCGTCCGCATCGACATCCGCCGCATCGAGGCCATCAAGGACGGCACGGAGGTGGTGGGCAACCGCACCCGCGCCAAGGTCATCAAGAACAAGGTCGCGCCGCCCTTCCGGGAGGCCATCTTCGACATCATGTACGGCGAGGGCATCTCCCGCTTCGGTGAGCTGCTGGACCTGGGCGTCCAGCTGGAGCTGGTGCAGAAGAGCGGCAGCTGGTTCTCCATCGGCGAGGAGCGCATCGGCCAGGGCCGCGACAACGCCAAGCAGTATCTGATCGACCATCCCGAGATGGCCGACGAGCTGGAGAAGGGCATCCGCGAGAACTTCTGGAAGCTCCAGGGCACCCGCGCCCGGGCTGCCATGCGTCCGGCTGCCAAGCCGGTGGACGTCAGCGCCGACGACTTCAACGACGATGACGCGGCGGATTGAGTCCGTCCGCCGTCCGTCGGTCCGTGGCGGCCGCTTCACCGTCGTCCTGGAGGACGGCGCCCGCCTGCGGCTGGAGCAGCAGGTGGTGGAGAACTTCGGCCTGACGGAAGGGACGGAGCTGGACGAGGACGTGCTGGCCCGCATCCGCCAGGCCAACGGCCGCGCGTCCGCCAAGGCCCGGGCCGTGCGGATCCTGTCGGCGGCCCCGGTCTCCGAGCAGGAGCTGCGCCGCCGGCTGCAGCAGAAGGGAGAGGCGGACGAGGACGCCGAGGAGGCCGTCCGCTGGCTCTCGGACCTGCAGCTGCTGGACGACCGGGAGACGGCCCGTCAGCTGGCCTCCGCCGCCGCCCGGAAGGGGTACGGCGACCGGCGCATCCGTCAGATTTTTTATGAAAAGGGCATCGACCGCGCCCTCTGGGACGAGGCACTGGCCGATCTGCCCGCCCCCGACGGGGCTCTGGACCGCTTCCTGGCCGCCCGCTTCCGCGGCCGGCTGCCGGACCGGGACGAGACCCGCCGGGCCGTGGAGGCGCTGCAGCGCCGCGGCCACCGCTGGCCGGACATCCGGCGGGCGCTGGACCGCTACGCCGCGGGCCTGGACGCAGCCGACGCCTTTGACGACTGCGGAATTTCCTGTATGGAGGACGATTGAAATGGCCTATTCTGTGGGCTTTGTGTCCCTGGGCTGTGCGAAAAACCAGGTCAACACCGAGCAGATGATGTACCTGCTCCGGGAGGCCGGCTATTCCATTTCCGAGGTGCCGGACCAGGTGGATCTGGCCGTGGTCAACACGTGCGGCTTCATTGAGGCCGCCGCGTCCGAGGCCATCGAGACGATCCTGACCCTGGCGAGGGCCAAGGCCGAGGGGCGCGTCGGCAAGCTGATCGTCGCCGGCTGCCTGAGCCAGCGCTACCGGGACGAGATGCTCGGCGAACTGCCGGAGGTGGACGCCGTGCTGGGCACCGGCAGCTACAACGACATCGTCGAGGCCGCCAACCGCGTCCTGGACGGGGAGGAGCACCTGACCTTCTTCGGCGACATCAACGCCGCCGTGGAGGAGCCGAAGCGCGTCCTGTCGACGCCCGGCTACTTCGCCTACCTGCGCATCGCCGAGGGCTGTGACAACCGCTGCTCCTACTGCGTAATCCCCAGCATCCGCGGCCGGTACCGCAGCCGCCCCATGGAGGAACTGCTGGCCGAGGCGGAGGCCCTGGCGGCCGGCGGCGTGCGGGAGCTGATCGTCGTCGCCCAGGACACCAGCCGCTACGGCATCGACCTGTACGGCGAGCGCCGCCTGGCGGAGCTGCTGCAGGCCCTGTGCCGGATCGACGGCCTTCGCTGGATCCGGGTGCACTATCTGTACCCCGACGAGATGTCCGACCGGCTCATCGACGTGCTGGCCCGGGAGCCGAAGATCGTCAAGTACCTGGACATCCCCATTCAGCACGTCAACGACACGATCCTCCGCCGCATGAACCGCCGCGGCGACAAGGCGTACCTGGAGGCGCTGTTCCGGAAGCTCCGGGAGTGGATCCCCGGCCTGGTGCTGCGCACCAGCCTGATCGCCGGCCTGCCCGGCGAGGACGAGGCCGCCTTCGACGAGCTGTGCGACTTCCTGCGCCGCCACCGGCTGGAGCGGGTCGGCGCCTTCGTGTTCTCGCCGGAGGAGGGGACGCCGGCGGCGCGGATGGCGTATCCGCCGCGGGAGGTGGCGCAGCAGCGGGCCGAGTTCCTGGCGGAGCTCCAGTCCCGGATCCTCGATGCGTACAACGAGACCCGTATGGGCACGCTGGAGACCGTCCTGTGCGAGGGCTTCCAGCCTGAAACCGGCCGGTACTTCGGCCGCAGCTACGCCGAGTCGGCGGACATCGACGGCCACATCTGGTTTACGGCCGGCCGGCCGGTGGCCCCAGGAGAATTCGTGACCGTGCGCCTGGAGGGCGCCGAGGACGGCGAGCCCACCGGCCGCCTGGAGGAGGAAGTATCATGACGACAGCCAGCAAACTGACGCTGCTCCGCGTGGCCCTGATCCCGGTGTTCATGGCCGTGTTCCTGCTGGGCAGCCACTGGGTCGCCCTGGCCATCTTCATTCTGGCCAGCGTCACCGACTTCGTCGACGGCTACATCGCCCGGCACTACAACCAGGTCAGCGACTTCGGCAAGTTCCTGGATCCCCTGGCGGACAAGCTGCTGGTGTTCTCGGCCATGCTGATCTTCATCCAGTGGGGCCGGATGCCGGCCTGGGCGGTGATGATCGTCCTGACGCGGGAGCTGGCCGTCAGCGGCCTGCGGATGGTGGCGGCCTCCAATGGCACGGTCCTGGCCGCCGGCTGGAGCGGGAAGATCAAGACGGCCTCCACCATGGTCGGCCTCTGCGCCATGATGGCGTTCATGGAGACGCCGGTGCTGGACACGGTCGTCACGTGGGTCATCGTCGTGACGACGGTGATCTCCGGCCTCGAGTACTTCGTGAAGAACTGGCACTGCCTGGGCCTCAGCAAAGGTTGACACACCCGGGGAATGATGGTAATATACTGATACAAACTGCATATCGCGTTGAACGAAAAGAGTAGCGGTCCAGACGTGACAGAGAATCCCCGCCGCCGGCTGTAAGCAGGGAGCACCGAGGCCCGTGAACGTGCATTCGGGAGCGAGGGGAGACCCCGTCCGGGCCGCGTCAGTGCCCTTGAGTGAGAAATCAGAGTGGAACCGCGAGCGTACGCCCGCCTCTTGAGACTGTCAGGAGGCGGGCGTCTTTTGGTTTGGAGGGAGTTATGCATCTTTTGGAGGACATCCGGGCGTACCGCCGGAACGACCCGGCTGCCCGCAGCGCCATGGAGGTGCTGCTGCTCTACAACGGCCTGCACGCCACGATCTTTTACCGCCTGGCCCACTGGTTTTACAATCACCGCTGCTTCTTCATCGCCCGGTGGATTTCCCAGGTGACGAAGGCCTTCACCGGCGTGGAGATTCACCCGGCCGCGAAGATCGGCCGCCGCCTCGTCATCGACCACGGCACCGGCATCGTCATCGGCGCCACCGCCGAGATCGGCGACGACTGCCTGCTCTACCAGGGCGTCACCCTGGGCGGCACCGGCAAGGACACAGGAAAGCGGCATCCAACTTTGGGGAACAATATCATGGTCGGCGCCGGCGCCAAGATCCTCGGCCCGTTCCAGGTCGGCGACAACGCCCGGATTGCGGCCAACTCGGTGGTGCTGCGGGAGGTGCCGCCCAACGCCACGGTGGTGGGCGTCCCGGGCCGCATCGTGAAGATCAGCGGCGAGAAGCTCGACCAGATTCACACGCCCGACCCGGTGATGCTGGAGATCGAGCGGCTGCAGAAGCGCATCGCCCGGCTGGAAAAGCTCCTGGGCGACGAGGACGACAGAAGATGTGACTAACACAATAGGAGGAAATCCCATGTATCTATACAATTCAGCAACGCACAAAAAGCAGGAATTCGTGCCCAACCACCCCGGCCAGGTGAAGATGTACACCTGCGGCCCCACGGTGTACCACTACGCCCACATCGGCAACCTCCGCAGCTACATCATGGAGGACGTGCTGGAGAAGTACCTGCGGTACGCCGGCTACGACGTCAAGCGCGTCATGAACATCACCGACGTGGGCCACCTGAGCTCCGACGCCGACACCGGCGAGGACAAGATGCTCAAGGGCGCCCGCCGGGAGCACAAGACGGTCATGGAGATCGCCCGGTTCTACACCGACGCCTTCTTTGACGACTGCCGCAAGCTGAACATCAAGCGGCCCGACGTGGTGGAGCCGGCCACCAACTGCATCGGCGAGTATATCCACATCATCTCCGCCCTGCTGGAAAAGGGCTACGCCTACCAGGCCGGCGGCAACGTCTACTTCGACACGTCGAAGCTGGAGAAGTACTACGTGTTCAACGACCACGACGAGGAGGATCTGGCTGTGGGCGTCCGCGAGGGCGTGGAGGAGGACGTCAACAAGCGCAACAAGAACGACTTCGTCCTCTGGTTCACCAAGTCCAAGTTTGAGGATCAGGCCCTCAAGTGGGACTCCCCCTGGG
>CAJFNY010000106.1 GCA_904395865.1 uncultured Oscillospiraceae bacterium | reverse complement strand
TACGGATTCTTCGGCCCGTACCGGGCCTCAGAATGACAGGGAGGGGCATACCAGCCCCCGGCGAACGAAATGGCTCCAGCTGCACCAAAGGTTCCCTTGCCAGAAGGCCACCGGCGCACACGCAGGCAGCCATTGCGGCCCTTGTTGGCACCAAGTCCGACGCTTCTGGAGCCGAATTCCCGCGGCTGCATGATGCGTGGCCTGCACCTGAATTCTGTACAAACCTGCCGAGGCGGTAACGGCTTCCTGCCTGACAACTTCCACACGACGCACGGCCGCCTCCCCTGGGGGATCCGGGGGGCCGCAGCCCCGGGGCGAGCTTTGGTGACTTTCCCTCGCTGGAAAGTCACCCGCCGGAGGCATGACCCGCCGTAGGGCCCTGCCAGACTTCCCGACAAAAGGCAGAGGGCTGCCCCCTTGCGGGTGCGGCGGGTTTTCGCCCCTTTTCCCCGGTGAAAAGGGGCCCGCCGGAGGCGTGACCAGCCGAAAGCTTCTGCCTAGCTTCCCGGCAAACCGCCCCCGGTCATTCTTCGGCCCGTACCGGGCCTCAGAATGACCGGGTGGGCGCGGGCGGCCTCCGCGCGGATATGCCTGTCTCGCCTTCGGAATCTTGCAAAAAATGCTCAACGCTTGGGAAAATCTGCCCGTCCGATACCTGCGCCGGCCGGATTTCCGGAATATTCTCTGAATATCCGGCCATTGGCAGATGGGCACGTCTTTCTATTGACAGCTTCCCGCCCCGTGTGCTAAACTGCAGTCAGTTCCATACCGAAGAAATGTCAGAGGCGCGGCGCCTCATCAGTACCCCCTGCCGCTGCGGGCCCCCGCACGGCCCGGCCGGGGGGAAAGGGAGCGCCGCCGAAGGGTGCCGAGGCGCAAGGCACACCTGGGCAGGCACGCGAACAGCTGCCTGACTGTCGCACGGGCGCGGGTCCGAGCGGAGTGCTGTCATCGTCCGTCGGGGGCCTGCCGCCGCCTGTTCGGAGCGTGAAGGCCGATGCGGACCGCGCATCGGCCGTTTTTTCGCCGTCATCTTGAAAGGAGTCTTTTCATGAGACACGAGCTGATCTTCCGGGGCGCCGCCACCGCCCTGATTACGCCCACCACCGCCGCCGGCGTCGACTACCCCGCCCTGAAGCGGCTCATCGACTGGCAGATCGACGAGGGCATCAACGCGCTCGTCATCTGCGGCACCACCGGCGAGGGCTCCACCCTGTCCGACGCCGAGCACCGGGAGGTCCTCCGCGTGGCCGTGGAGACCGCCGCCGGCCGCGTCCCCATCATCGCCGGCACCGGCTCCAACGACACCGCCTACGCCATCGAGCTGACGAAGTACGCCTGCGACGCCGGCTGCGACGCGCTGCTGTGCGTCACCCCGTACTACAACAAGGCCACCCAGAAGGGCCTCATCGCCTCGTACACCGCCATCGCCGACGCCTCCACGAAGCCCCTGATCCTCTACAACGTCCCCTCCCGCACCGGCGTCAACATCGAGCCGGCCACGTACGCCGAGCTGGCAAAGCACCCGCGCATCGCCGCCATCAAGGAGGCCAACAGCAACATCTCCAAGATCGTCGAGACGGCGGCCCTCGTCCGCGACCAGGTGGCCATCTACTCGGGCAACGACGACGAGATCGTCCCCATCCTGGCCTGCGGCGGCCAGGGCGTCATCTCGGTGCTGTCCAACGTGGCGCCCCGGGAGACGGTGGAGCTGTGCGACCGGTACTTCCGCGGCGACGTCGCCGGCGCCATGGAGCTCCAGGCCAAGTACCTGCCCCTGGTCCGCTCGCTGTTCTGCGAGGTCAACCCCATCCCCGTCAAGGCGGCCATGGCAGCCATGGGCTTCTGCGAGAACCACCTGCGCCTGCCCCTGACGCCCATGGACGCCGACCACTGCGAGACCATGCTCCGGCGCATGCGCGCCGTGGGCATCGCGGTGTAAGGAGGGCGTCGCCATGCGGATTCTCATTCACGGCGCCTGCGGCAAGATGGGCCGCGCCCTCCGCGCCCTGGCCGGGCGCCAGCCGGACGTGGAGATCGCCGGGCTGGTGGACGCCTGCGCGGCGGAGGACGGCGTTCTCACGTCGCTGGACGCGTTCTCCGGGGACTTTGACCTCCTGGTGGACTTCTCCCACCACAGTGCCACCGAGGCCCTGTGCGCCTTTGCAGAGGCCCGCAGGAAGCCCCTCGTCATCGCCACCACCGGCCAGACCGACCGGGAGGCCGCCCGCATCGCCGAAGCGGCGGAGGCCGTGCCGGTGTTCTGCTCGGGCAACATGTCCCTGGGCATCGCGCTGCTGGTGCATCTGGCCCAGGAGACGGCCAAATGCTTCCCCGACGCCGACATCGAGATCGTCGAGCAGCACCACAACCAGAAGCTGGACGTCCCCAGCGGCACGGCCCTGATGCTGGGCCGGGCCATCCAGGAGGTCCGCCCGGAGGCCACGCTGCTGACCGGCCGCCACGAGAACGGCCGGCGCACGAAGGAGGAGATCGGCATCCACGCCCTCCGCCTGGGCTCCACCGTGGGCATCCACGCCGTCATCGTCCACACCGGCACCCAGGTCCTCACCCTGAAGCACGAGGCCCTGGACCGCTCCCTCTTCGCCGAGGGGGCCCTGGCCGCCGCCCGGTTCCTGCTGGGCCGGGCCCCGGGGCTGTACAACATGAACCACATCGTCAGCGAAGGCTAGAAAGGCAGGCAAGACCCAATGACCCGCATCGGTATTTACGGCTACGGCAACCTGGCAAAGGGCGTCGAGAGCGCCATCCCGCAGAACCCGGACATGACCCTGGCCGCGGTGTTCACCCGCCGCGACCCGGCGTCCGTGACGATCCGCACCGCCGGCGTCCCGGTGGTGCCGGCGGCGGAGGCCGCCGCCTGGAAGGACCGCATCGACGTGATGATCGTCTGCGGCGGCAGCGCCACCGACCTGCCGCACCTGACCCCGGCCCTGGCCCGGGACTTCCACGTGATCGACAGCTTCGACACCCACGCCAGAATCCCCGAGCACTTCGCCGCCGTGGACGCGGCCGCCGGGGCCTCCGGCCACATCGCCTTCATCTCCATGGGCTGGGATCCGGGCCTGTTCTCGGTGAACCGCCTGTACGCCTCGGCCATCCTGCCCGAGGGGAAG
>CAJFNY010000105.1 GCA_904395865.1 uncultured Oscillospiraceae bacterium | reverse complement strand
GGCCACCACTACGAGCTGGACGACTTCCAGATCCAGACCGTCACCGAGGGCCGCGAGGCCATGGGCTCGGCCCTGGTGAAGCTCCGCTCCGGCGGCAAGCTGTACTCGGGCAAGGGCATCTCCACCGACATCATCGGGGCGTCCATCCGGGCGTACCTGAACGCGCTGAACAAGATCGTCTACGAGGAGGCGTAAGCCATGAAACTTTCCTTTTCCATCCGCGGCTGGCAGGGCTACACCTGGGACGACTTCTGCCGCGCCGCCCGGGACATGCACCTGCAGGGCATCGAGCTCCACGACATCCACGGCCCCGCCTTCTCGTCCCCCGAGAGCCCGTTCCACAAGTACAACGCCGCCGCCACGGCCCGGCACATGTTCGAGCAGCGGCTGGAGATCCCGTGCCTGGACGCGCTGGCCGACCTGTCCGACCCGGCCCGGCTGGACGCCAACCGCGCCGAGATCCTCGACTGCATCGACACGGCCCGGAACCTGCGGGTGCCGTACGTTCGCGTCCGCGCCGGCGCGCCCCTGGGCAGCGACACGGCCCCGGTGATCGCCTGCCTGGAGCAGGTGCTGCCCGCGGCCGAGGAGAAGCGCGTGACGCTGCTGATCGAGACGGCCAACGTCTTTGCCGACACGGCCGTCCTCCGGGACGTGCTCAACCGCTTCGCCTCCGACGGTCTGGCCGCCCTGTGGGACATGCACCACCCCTGGAGCGCCTGCGGCGAGACCGCCGAGACGACGATCACCAACCTGGGCGCCTACATCCGCCACGTCCACATCAAGGACTCGAAGCTGGTGGACGGCCAGCGCCGCTTCTGCCTCCTGGGCGACGGCGAGCTGCCCATCGCCGAGATGATGCAGGCCCTGTCGTCGGTGAACTACGACGGCTTCCTCTCCCTGGAGTGGGACCCCCGGTGGATGCTGGACATCACCGACATGGAGGTCATCTTCTCCCACTTCGTCAACTACATGCACCGGTTCGACTCCCCCCGCCGCGGCCGGCCCCACCTGTACGACAACGCCCGGCGCGACGGCGGCAAGTACGTCTGGAAAAAAGATGACCTGATCGACTTGACCTTCCCGCAGGTCCTGGATAAAATGGTAGAGGAGTTCCCCGACCAGTACTGCTTCAAGTACACCACCCTGGACTACACCCGGACGTACAGCGAGTTCCGCGACGACGTGGACACGTGCGCCCGCGCGCTCATCGCCCTGGGCGTCGGCCCCGGCAGCCACGTGGCCGTCTGGTGTACGAACATCCCCCAGTGGTTCATCACCTTCTGGGCCGCCACGAAGATCGGCGCCGTGCTGGTGACGGTGAACACCGCCTACAAGATCCACGAGGCCGAGTACCTGCTCCGCCAGTCGGACACCCACACGCTCATCCTCGTCGACGGCTGGCGCGACTCCAACTACGCCGAGATCATCAACGAGCTCTGCCCCGAGCTGCGGGAGACGAAGACCGGCCGGCCCCTCCACGCCCGGCGGCTGCCGTTCCTGCGGAACGTCATCACCGTGGGCTTCCGCCAGGCCGGCTGCCTGACGTGGGACGAGGCCATGGCCCGCGCCGGCGACGTGCCCCTCCAGGAGGTCCACCGCCTGGCCGCCGCCGTGGACAAGCACGACGTCTGCAACATGCAGTACACCTCCGGCACCACCGGCTTCCCCAAGGGCGTCATGCTGACCCACTACAACGTCGTCAACAACGGCAAGTACATCGGCGACCACATGGACCTGTCCACGGCCGACCGGATGATGATCCAGGTGCCCATGTTCCACTGCTTCGGCATGGTCCTCTCCATGACGGCCTGCATGACCCACGGCGCCACCATGTGCCCGCTGCCGTACTTCTCCCCCCGGCCGGCCCTGGCGTGCATCAACCAGGAGAAGATCACGTGCTTCAACGGCGTGCCCACCATGTTCATCGCCATGATGCAGCACGAGGACTTCGCCAAAACCGACTTCTCCCACATCCGCACCGGCATCATGGCCGGCTCCAACTGCCCCGCCGAGCTCATGCGCAAGGCCACCGAGGTCATGCACATGACGGAGATCGTCAGCGTCTACGGCCAGACCGAGTCCAGCCCCGGCTGCACCATGTCCAGCT
>CAJFNY010000104.1 GCA_904395865.1 uncultured Oscillospiraceae bacterium | reverse complement strand
GGGACAGTATCTGGACAGCTTCCGCGACCCCATCATCCGCATCCTGCTGGCCGCCCTGGCCCTGAACCTGCTGGTGGCCCTGGGAGATGGGAGCTGGGCCGAGCCGGTGGGCATCGCTGCGGCCGTGTTTCTGGCGACCTTCGTCTCCACCCTGTCGGAGTACGGCAGCGAGCGGGCCTTCGACCGGCTGCAGCGGGAGGCCGGCACCCAGACGTGCCGCGTTCGCCGGCAGGAGGGCGTCAGGACCGTGCCGGTGGGCGACGTGGTGGTGGGCGATCTGGTGCTGCTCCAGCCGGGGGAGCGGGTTCCAGCCGACGGGCTGCTGCTTTCCGGGACGGTGCAGGTGGACCAGTCGCCGCTGAACGGCGAGTCGGCCGAGGTCACGAAGCAGCCCGGCGGTACGGCCGAGCCGGCGCAGTGGTCGCCGGAGGTCCCGAACGTGCTGCTCCGGGGTGTGCTCGTCACCGGCGGCAGCGGCGTGCTGCTGGTGCGCCGGGTGGGGGACGCCACGGCCTACGGCACGCTGGCCCGGGAGCTCCAGGCCGAGACCGTCGAGAGCCCGCTGAAAACCCGGCTGGCCGGCCTGGCCCGGATCATCAGCCGCATGGGCTACACGGCCGCCGGCCTCATCGCCTTCGCCGACGTGTTCAATGCGCTGGTGCTGGACAACGGCTTCCGGTGGCCGGCGATCCTGGCGACGCTGCAGGATCCGGCGGCGCTGGTGGCCTGCCTGTTCCACGCGGCGCTGCTGGCCATTGCCGTGGTGGTGGTGGCGGTGCCGGAGGGGCTGCCGATGATGATTACGGTGGTGCTCTCGTCCAACATGCTGCGGATGAAGCGGGACCACGTGATGGTCCGGCGGATGGTGGGCATCGAGACGGCCGGCAGCCTGAACGTGCTCTTCACCGACAAGACCGGTACGCTGACGGCCGGGCGGATGCGGGCGGCGCAGCTGGCCCTGCCCGACGGGACGGACGTCCGGCGCCTGTCCGACGTGCCGGAGGCCCTGCGCCGACGGGTGGAGCGCGTCTGCCGCGGCTGCACCGAGGCCGGCGACGGCGGCGGGAACGCCACCGACCGGGCCGTCCTGGCCTTTGCCGGCGGAAAGGCCGCGCCGGCGGAGCTGGTGCTGCCGTTCGACAGCCGGCGGAAGTACGCCTGCACCCGGACGGCCGACGGGACGCTGCTCCTCAAGGGCGCGCCGGAGGTGCTGCTGCCGCGGTGCACCGGGTGGCTCGACGCCGCTGGACGCCGCCGCGCGGGAGTTCCGGCGGCTGTGCGCCGGAGCCTGGCAGACATGGCCGGCCGGGCCATGCGCGTGCTGCTGTTGGCCGAGGGCAGCGGCGACCCGGAGACCGGCCCCCTGACGCTGCTGGGCCTGCTGGGCCTGGCCGACGGGCTGCGCCCCGGCGTCCGGGAGGCGGTGGCGCAGGTGCAGCGGGCCGGCATCCAGCTGGTGATGATCACCGGCGACAACCGGGAGACGGCCGTGGCTGTGGCCCGGGAGGCGGGGCTCCTGCGGGGCGGAGACGAGGCGGTGGTGACGAGCGCCGAGCTGGCGCGGCTGTCGGACGGCCAGCTGCGCCGGCTGCTGCCGAAGCTGCGGGTGGTGGCCCGGGCTCTGCCGTCGGACAAGAGCCGCCTGGTGCGGGCGGCGCAGGCGCTGGGGCTGGTGGCCGGCATGACGGGCGACGGCGTCAACGACGCCCCGGCCCTGAAGCTGGCCGACGTGGGCTTCGCCATGGGCAGCGGCACCGAGGTGGCCCGGGAGGCCGGCGACATCGTGATCCTCGACGACAACCTGGCCTCCATCGCCAAGGCCGTCCGGTACGGGCGGACGATCTTCCGCAGCATCCGGAAGTTCCTGGTGTTCCAGCTGACGATGAACCTGAGCGCCGTGGGTATCTCGCTCATCGGGCCGTTCATCGGCATCGACACGCCCGTGACCGTCACGCAGATGCTGTGGGTCAACCTGATTATGGATACCCTGGGCGGCCTGGCCTTCGCCGGAGAGCCGCCGCTGGAGCGGTACATGGAGGAGCCGCCCAAGCGGCGCGACGAACCCATCCTCACCCGGGCCATGGTGGGGCAGATCCTGCTGACCGGCGGCTACACCGTCGCCCTCTGCACAGCGTTTCTGCGGCTGGACGCCTTCCGGACGCGGTTCGGCTATCTGGACAGCACCGTGGCGTTCCTGACGGCATTCTTCACGCTCTTCATCTTCTGCGGCATCTGCAACGCCTTCAATGCCCGGACCAGCCGGCGGAACCTGCTGGCCGACCTGCGGCACAATCCGGCCTTCCTGGCGATCTTCGCGGCGGTGGCGGCAATCCAGGTGCTGCTGGTGCAGTTCGGCGGCACTGTGTTCCGGACGACGCCGCTGCCCCTGTCGGACATCGTCTCCGTGGCCCTGCTGGCGGCGACGGTCATCCCCTTCGACCTGGCCCGCAAGCGGCTGACGAAATCATGAAGCACGAAGCCAGGCGCCCTGCGGCGCCTGGCTTCTGCGGACACGGCGGCCTGCATGTGCAGGCCGCCGCGTCCGTATGGTTACAGCCGCAGACCCTTTACGTCCTTGATCCGCTCCAGAATCACGTGGGTGCGGACGGACCGGAGGCCGGGCAGCCGGTCGATCTCCTCCCGGAGGAAGCGCTCCAGCGCCGGCTGGTCCGGCGCCACCGCGTGGACGTGCAGGCAGCAGCCGCCGGTCATCCGGTACAGCTGCGTCACCGTCGGGCTGGCCTCCAGCTGCGCCGTCACCTCCGAGAGCGTCTCCGGAGACGCCTCCACCTCCAGATACACCGAGACCGCGCCGCTGAGCTTCTGCGGGTTGACGACGGCCGTATACGCCTCGATGACCCCCGCACGCTCCAACGCCTCCACATGGGCCCGGACGGCCACCCGGGAGACGCCTACCCGCGTTCCAATCTCCGAATACGTCAGCCGCGCGTTGGAAATCAGCAGCTCAAGAATCTGCCGGTCCAGCGGCTCCAGTCCGTCCAGGTACATGCTCATCCCTCCCAGCGGTTTTGTTCAGTATATCACACGGCGGCTGAAACCGCAATTGAAAGAGAAAGATTGACAAACGAAAGAATATGCTGTATATTTCTTACGATACGTATTATATAAACTTCGAAATGAATCGAGGCGCCGCCATGCAGATGGACTTCACCTCCGGTGGGATCACCGGGCGGCTGCTGCGCTTCGCCCTGCCCATGGTGGCCGGGAACCTGCTGCAGCAGCTCTACAACGTGGCCGACACGCTGATCGTCGGCCGGGCCCTGGGGCCGGATCCGCTGGCGGCCGTGGGCTCGTGCTATACGCTGATGACATTTCTCACGTCGATCCTCCTGGGGCTGTGTATGGGCAGCGGCGCGGCCTTTTCCATCCAGTACGGCCGGCAGGACCGGGACCGGCTCCACCGGAGCATTTTCCTGTCCTTCTGCCTGATCGGCGCGGCGGCCCTGGTGCTGACGGCCGCATCCCTGGCTCTGACCCGGCCAATCATTGCGCTTCTGCAGGTACCGGCGGAGATCGTTCCGCTGATGTTCGACTATCTGTGGATCATCTTCCTGGGCATCCCGGCCACGTTCCTCTACAACTACTTCGCATCGCTGCTGCGGGCCCTGGGGAATTCCGTGGTGCCGCTGGTGTTTCTGGGAGTTTCTGCGCTGCTGAACATCGTGCTGGATCTGGTGTTCGTGCTGGTGTTCCACTGGGGTGTGGCCGGCGCGGCCATCGCCACGGTGTTTTCCCAGTACGTTTCCGGCGTGGGGCTGCTGCTGTATACGTTCCGTGCGTTCCCGGAGCTGCGGGTCCGGCGGGAGCAGCGGCAATGGCGCGGCGACATCGTCCGGGAGATCGCCGGCCTGTCGGGCCTGACGTGCGTGCAGCAGTCGGTGATGAATCTCGGCATCCTGCTGGTGCAGGGGCTCGTCAACAGCTTCGGCGGCGCCGTAATGGCGGCTTTCGCCGCGGCGGTGAAGATCGACTCCTTCGCCTACCTGCCGGCGCAGGACTTCGGAAACGCCTTCTCCACCTTCGTGGCCCAGAACTACGGCGCCGGCCGGCTCGACCGGATCCGGAAGGGGCTGTGCCGCGCGGTGGTGACGTCGGTGGCTTTCTGCATCGTCATCAGCGCGGCGGTGTTCCTCCTGGCCGGGCCGCTGATGGGCCTGTTCCTGGATGCGAAGGAGGCGGCGTTCGGCGAGATCGTCTCCATCGGCGTCGGTTACCTGCGGATCGAAGGGACGTTCTACTGCGGGATCGGCGTGCTGTTCCTGCTGTACGGCTACTACCGGGCCGTCTGCCGCCCCGGCATGTCGGTGGTGCTGACGGTGTTCTCCCTGGGCACCCGGGTGGCGCTGGCGTACGCTCTGTCCGCCGTCCCAGCCCTGGGCGTATACGGCATCTGGATGTCGGTCCCCATCGGCTGGTTCCTGGCCGACGCCGTGGGGCTGCTGTATGAACGGCATCTCCGTCGCAAAAATTTGTCGCTGAGTTCGTCGACAGTTAAGTAACAGTCCTGAAGGTAGAATATTTTAGAAAAAGCCGTTGCAGAACACATGGTTCTGCAACGGCTTTTCTGCCTTTCTGTAGCCGACTGTCGCATGGCTCTCAGAACTCATCGGAAATTTTCAGACGGCGCATGGAAGCTTTCAGAGAGATCACCATCTCTGTAATCAGCTTGATCTCCGTACTGTCGCAGTCAGAAACCAATTCGCTGAGCCAGTTATCCAGAAAAGGGCGCGACTGGTTGACCTCCATACAGAGGAGTGTGTCTGCGGAGCAGTCCAGTGCATTCATAATGTCAACGAGCGTTTGCAGACTAGGTACAGTGTTTCCAGTTTCGATGTGGCTGATATGGGTTACACCGACTCCAACGGCTTCGGCCAGCTTTTCCTGTGTAATTTTCTTCTTCAGGCGGACTGCCCGAATTCGGGAACCGAGAAACTTATAATCAAACATACCGCAAGCACCTCTAGTTCATTTCAGCACTTGTATTGTATGTGCAATTTGATCGTGTTATAATGGCTTAAAAGTGCAGTAGACCATATAAGCATAGTAAAACAAGAATTGATTTGTGAATGTTTCTCCCTGCGGTTACGGGCATACACAGGTGGCGAATTTCGTATGAACGTGATAAGTGGTCGTAAGATTATGGCGGCAATGAAAGATAGGGGAACCAGTTGACTGTGGGAAAATGCGAAGCTTAATGATGGAGATTTGATCAGAAAAGGCGAATAGAGGCGAAAAAATTCGGCGATAAATTCGAAAAACAAACAATAAATTGATCGTATCTAGGCGAAATTTGTTGTGGAAGCAGTAAAAGCGGTAGGAAATGAGAGAAATCAAACCGATTTGCGCAATACAGAAAAAAATTGGCCAAGAAATCGTGTAATACGACGAAAATATTTTAGCGTATTGACAATTATATTTACTCATTTATAATAAATATCAAAGTTACAATCTTTTTCGTGATTGTAATATGTGAATTTTACGGAAAAACGCAATCTAGATGGAAGGAATTTGCCGATGGAAGAGCTCGTATTGAAAACGTCGGGGCTGACGAAGCGATTTGGTACGGTTCTGGCGAACAACAACATCAACATGGAAATCGGACCACAGGAGGTTCACGCGATTATTGGTGAAAACGGTGCTGGCAAAAGTACCTTCTGCAAAATGCTGACCGGCATCTATACACCTACCTCCGGGGAGATCTACCTGATGGGTAAGAAACTAAACACCAAATCGGTGGCAGGAACCATGTCGTCAGGAATCAGTATGGTGTATCAAGAGCGGAATCTGATCGGAAATCTGACCGGCGCTCAAAACATCGTCCTGGGACGCGAACCCATGAAAAGTGGAACGATTGACGAAAAAAAGACCATGGAAATTGCTCTGGGTATCCGGAGTAAGCTGGGAATCGATACGCCGCTGGATGTTCCTGTACAGGAATTGGGAGCAGGAGCCCAGCAGTTGATCGAGATTATGCGGGCACTGATTACGGAACCGAAGCTGCTGATACTTGACGAGCCGACAGCTTCGCTGGGTGAGGGTGAAGTGGAGCCGTTCATCGAGTTCATCAAGTCCATCAAGCAGTCCATGAACTTGTCAGTGATTTTTATCTCACACAAGATCGAAGAAGTATTCAACGTTGCTGATCATATTACGGTTTTTACAGACGGATCCAGTGTTTACTCTGCCAAAACTTCTGAGACAACGCAGGAGGAATGTATTCGCTACATGATTCGCAGCGATAAGATCAAACCCATCGTGGTTCCGGAGAAGGACCTGGACAGCCTGGAACACGTGCTGGAGGTGGAGCAGGTTAGCTACAATTACATCCCACATGAGACGAAGTTTTATACGGCCCGTGGCGAGATCGTCGGCTTTTATGGTCTGGTTGGATCCGGCAGGACAGAAATGCTGGAATGCCTGTACGGCCTGCGTGCCAGCCAGAACCTTTCCTACCGATTTGGCGGTGAGACCATTACGAATCCCACGCCGCACCAAATGATTGGCCGCGGCATGGTCATGACGAGTGAGCTGCGGCGAAACTGCTACTTCCCGAACCTGGATTTGCAGGACAACATCTGCTGCCTGTTTATCGAGCGCTTTGCCAGCAGGCGTGGCCTGATGAAATTTAAGGAGATGCGTTCGTTCACCCAGGAGGTTCTGGAAAAAAATGCCGTCAAGCATCGCGACAGTGCCCAGAAGATGTCAGAGCTCTCCGGCGGCAATATGCAGAAGGTTATCATCGGCCGGTCTATTGAGGTGGAAGGGTTGACGCTGCTGATTCTCGATGAACCAACCAATGGTATGGACATCGGCGCAAAGAACGAAATTGTTCAGAAGGTCCGGCGGCTGGTAGATGAGGAGCAGAAGAGTGTGATCTTTGTGTCTTCGGAGCTGGACGAGCTGCTTTCCGCGTGTGACCGCCTCTACGTATTTTTCCGGGGAAACATTGTTCAGGAGTTCCGCAGGAATGCATTCAACAAGGAAGCCATTCTCGACGTGGCAGTCCGGGGAGGAGGCAAGTATCGTGTCTAATCAAGTGGAACGTCGGGTGCGCAGCCCGCAGGCTGCCTCCGGAATGAGCAAAAGCAGAAAGCTCCTGACGGTAGAGCTGCCGCGTTTTTTTCTGCTGATTGTCCTGCTGATCGCAATCGCCGGCTTCGGCATCAATAACTCTACTTTTCTGACACCGACCAATCTCTTTAACACATTTCGTACGGCGAGCATTTGGGGCATGATGGCGCTGGGCTCGATGATGACTCTGAGTGTCGGCGAGCTGAACTTCTGTGCCAGCGCCATGGCTTCGCTCTCAGGGACCGTGTTGGGGTTGACAGCCGGCGTCGTGATGCCGTACTGGCTGGCTGTGTTGTTCAGCCTTTTGTGCTCTGTTTTGGTGGGAATGCTCTGCGGCGTCCTGTCCTTCAAGGTTGGTCTGCCTTCCTTCGTAACGACGCTGGGAGTTTCCAAGGTCATTGAGGGAACGATCTGCCTGCTGGTCAATAATGTCACATTGGTCAACAGTGACTGGCCGAGTGTGTTTTCCTGGGTCAGCAAGGTGACAATCGGCGTGGTGCCGGTGGTGTGCATCCTGTTTGTGGCTATGGCCGCGCTGATCTGGTTCATGTTTGCCAAGACGAAAGTCGGGCGCTACATCAGCGCCACCGGTGCAAATCCTGTCTGCTGTGCGCAGGTCGGCATCAATCCGTTGAAAATCAAGATTCTGGCTTTTTGCCTCAGCGGCGCGCTGAGCGGCCTGGCCGGAGTCCTGAACTGCTCCAATCTGGCGTCCGTCCCGCTGCTCCCCGGCGGTACCATCATGCTGACAGCCATCCCCGCTGCCATGCTGGGCGCCACCTTTGCTGGGGTTAGATAGCGATACTTTTTACATCTACCATGTTGCGGCGGTCATGGTTGACAACTTGCGTCGGCTCCTGCTCGG
>CAJFNY010000103.1 GCA_904395865.1 uncultured Oscillospiraceae bacterium | reverse complement strand
GACCCCGATGGCCGTCATGACTTCTACGGCTTCAGTGTGATCCACGTCAGCACTGTCCGTGAAGTCCGCTGCACCGGCGACCGTGGCAAAGCCCATCATCAGAGCCACCACCAGCACCAGTGCGAGAACTTTCTTTA
This sequence comes from uncultured Oscillospiraceae bacterium, assembly GCA_904395865.1. Classification (GTDB taxonomy): domain Bacteria; phylum Bacillota; class Clostridia; order Oscillospirales; family Oscillospiraceae; genus Avoscillospira_A. The sequence goes on along the minus strand of CAJFNY010000103.1, from coordinate 4,016 downwards.
AGATATCCCGCCGCCGCTGTCGGGCCGAAAAAAATCCCCCGCGCCCCGGAATCGGGCGCGGGGGCCGATTATTTGGAAACCGGGCCGAGGGCTTCGTGGAGCGTATCCGTCAGCGCGGCGCGGAAAATCGGCGTGGAGTGCATGTGCAGCATCTGCAGCGCCGGGGCCGAATGGTTGACCGGGACGCTCCCCGGAAGGGACAGGTCCAGATCGAGAATCCACTTCGTCTCCTGCTCGGCCGGCCGCCCGGGGCGGCGGAGCTTCCCGGGGCCGGAGTGCAGCCGCAGCCGGCACCCGCCGTCCAGGCTCATTTCCACGTCCTGTGTGCACCGGGCCACGGCTTCCTGCCGGACGTCCTCCTCAGCCAGCAGCCCCAGGAAGGACGGCGTCAGCAGCTCCCGCCACGGCAGCTCCGTCAGGCCGAGGCTCTCCCGGGAGATGGCGTTCAGGTACCGAAGCCCCACCCGCTCGAAGTATGCCGGCTGGTAGATCCGGATAAAGCTCGCCAGGGGCTGGTCCAGCTTCCGGGCAAAGGCCTCCCAGCCCGGGTACTTCTGGCACGTCAGGGCGATGAAGCTGTTCGTCAGGTTCAACCGCCACACGCCGTCCTCCGACAGGAAATTGTAATTCGTCACCGGCTGCTGCGGCTGCAGGGCCGGATTCGGCGTCCCCACGCCTGTGACCCGCGGGGCCGGCTGCTCCTGCCGGACCAGATACCGCGGGAAGGTTTTGCGGATGGACTCCTGGAAGTCGGATGGCTCATGGCTGGCAATGGACAGGATCGTCGGGAAGCGCAGCTGGCAGATGACCTCCAGCAGCGGGCTGCGCGCATAGTGGATGCGTTCAACTGGCTCAAACATCGTCTCACCTCATTGCGTCACTTCTTCTTATAGTATACCGCAACGGTGACAAAAAGCAAGTTTGACGGTATACTGTAAGCAGAAATTGGAGGGATGCAATTTGGCGACGGTACTCTGGATCCTGCTGGGCCTGGCAGCGCTCCTGCTGGCGGCAGGGTTGATCATCACCGCGGCGGCGCTGGGACGCCGGGGAGACGACCCGCTGAGCCCCGGGGCCATCGCCGGCAGCTGCTGGAGCAAACACAGCCAGCAGGTCCTGGCCGGCGCGGCCTGGCTGGCGCGGCAGCCGACGGAGGAGGTGACGGTGACGAGCTTCGACGGGCTGCAGCTGTTCGCCAGACTGCTGCCGGCGGAGCGCTGCCGCGGCGTCCTGCTGCTGTTCCACGGCTACCACTCGGCGGCACAGGTGGACTTCAGCTGCGCAGCACAGTTCTACCATGAGCTGGGCTTCGACCTGCTGCTGGTGGACCAGCGGGCCCACGGACACAGCCAGGGACGGTTCCTGACCCTGGGCGTCCGGGAGCGGCGGGACTGCCAGACATGGGCGGAGTTCTGCCACCGCCGTTACGGCGACGGGATGCCGCTGTTTCTGGCAGGGCTGTCCATGGGCGCGACGACGGTGCTGATGGCCTCCGACCTGCCCCTGCCGCCGACGGTCCGCGGCGTGCTGGCCGACTGCGGCTTTACCTCCCCGCGGGACATCCTCTGCCATCTGCTGCGGACCCGCTACCATCTGCCGACGTACCCGCTGCTGTGGGCCGTCGGGCTGTGGTGCCGCGTGCTGGCGGGCTTCGGCCTGTCGGAGTGCAGCACGGTGGACTCCGTCGCCCGAACCGGCCTGCCCATCCAGCTGATCCACGGCGGCGCCGACTGGTTCGTCCCGTGCGAGATGAGCCGCCGCGCCGCGGAGGCCTGCACCGGCGAATGCCATCTGCTGGTGGTGCCGGAGGCGGGGCACGGCGCCAGCTTCCTGGTGGACCGCCCGGCCTATATGGCGGCCGTCCGGAGCTTTTTGGAGAGCCATCTGCTCTGAGCACCGCCAAAGTGTCGACAGTTCCTGACACAATATCTTGTGCTGTTTTGCTGAATTTTTCTGCCGGTACACAATATATGTTGACTTCCTCCCACTTTTCGGTATAATACGAAGGCATTCAGCGATACGGGAGGAAAACCATGAAGATCATCAAGCGCAACGGCTCCGAGGCCGTTTTTGACATTACGAAGATCATCCAGGCCATCACGAAGGCCAACAACGTGGTGGCCGAGGATACGCGCATGACGCCCATGCAGATCCGCCGGATCGCCGAGCGGGTGGAGCTGCACTGCAAGGAGATGAACCGCTCCCCCGGCGTGGAGGAGATTCAGGACCTGGTGGAGACGGAGATCATGGCCCACGGGGCGTACGAGGTGGCGAAGAAGTACATCACGTACCGCTACACCCGCAACCTCGTCCGCCAGTCCAACACCACGGACGACCAGATCCTCAGCCTCATCGAGTGCAACAATGAGGAGGTCAAGCAGGAGAACTCCAACAAGAACCCGACGGTCAACTCCGTCCAGCGCGACTACATGGCCGGCGAGGTCTCCAAGGACATCACCCGCCGGATCCTGCTCCCCCGGGACATCGTGGAGGCCCACGAGGCCGGCATCATCCACTTCCACGACTCGGACTACTTCGCCCAGCACATGCACAACTGCGACCTGGTCAATCTGGAGGACATGCTCCAGAACGGTACGGTGATCTCCGGCACCATGATCGAGAAGCCCCACAGCTTCTCCACCGCATGCAACATTGCCACGCAGATCATCGCCCAGGTGGCGTCCAACCAGTACGGCGGCCAGTCCATCTCCCTGACACACCTGGCCCCCTTCGTCCAGGTCAGCCGGGAGAAGATCCGCCGTTCAGTGCGCAAGGAGGTGGAGGCCCTGGGCGAGTCCGTGTCCGACGAGCTCGTCTCCCGGATCGTGGAGAGCCGGCTGCGGGAGGAGATCCAGCGGGGCGTCCAGACCATCCAGTATCAGGTTGTCACCCTGCTGACCACCAACGGCCAGGCCCCCTTCGTAACGGTGTTCATGTATCTGGGGGAGGCCAAGAGCCAGCAGGAGAAGGACGATCTGGCGCTGATCATCGAGGAGGTCCTGCGCCAGCGGTACCAGGGCGTCAAGAACGAGGCGGGTGTCTGGGTCACGCCGGCGTTTCCGAAGCTGATCTACGTGCTGGAGGAGGACAACATCCACCCCGACGCCAGGTACTACTACCTGACGGAGCTGGCCGCCAGGTGCACCGCCAAGCGGCTGGTGCCGGACTACATCTCCGAGAAGAAGATGAAGGAGCTCAAGGAGGGCAACTGCTTCCCGGTCATGGGCTGCCGCTCCAACCTGAGTCCCTGGAAGAACGAGAAGGGCGAGTACCAGTTCTACGGCCGCTTCAACCAGGGCGTCGTGACCATCAACCTGCCGGACGTGGCCCTGTCCTCCGGCGGCGACGTGGACAAGTTCTGGCAGATCTTCGACGAGCGGCTGGAGCTGTGCTACCGGGCACTCATGTGCCGCCACAACCGCCTCAAGGGCACGCTGTCCGACGCGGCGCCGATTCTCTGGCAGTACGGCGCCTGCGCCCGGCTGAAGAAGGGCGAGCCCATCGACAAGCTGCTCTACGGCGGCTACTCCACCATCTCCCTGGGCTACGCCGGCCTCTACGAGTGCGTCAGGTACATGATCGGCAAGTCCCACACGGACCCGTCGGCCACGCCCTTCGCCCTGGAGGTCATGCAGCGCATGAACGACGCCTGCAACCGCTGGAAGGCTGAGACGAACATCGGCTTCGGCATCTACGGCACGCCGCTGGAGTCCACCACGTACAAGTTCGCCAAGTGCCTGCAGAAGCGCTTCGGCATCATCCCCGGCGTCACCGACAAGTCGTACATCACCAACAGCTACCACGTCCACGTGACCGAGGAGATCGACGCCTTCTCCAAGCTGGCCTTCGAGGCCCGGTTCCAGGCCCTGTCCACCGGCGGTGCCATCAGCTACGTGGAGGTCCCCAACATGCAGCAGAACCTGGAGGCGGTGCTGGACGTCATCAAGTTCATCTACGACAACATCATGTACGCCGAGCTGAACACCAAGTCCGACTACTGCCAGGTCTGCGGCTTC
>CAJFNY010000102.1 GCA_904395865.1 uncultured Oscillospiraceae bacterium | reverse complement strand
GTGTGAAAGGGGACCGTCAGGGTCCCCTGAAGGTGAATTGGCCGAAGGCCAAGAGAAGCCGGTCTGGACCGTTCGCGTTCAATCAAACCTGAATTTGCAACTTTTTGAAGTTGCAAATTCGTGGGCAGCTTGTCAAAAAATCTCGCAGGAGAGTTTTTGACAAGCTGGGGCGGCCCCTGGGGCCGCCCGCTTTCGGCATATCCGGATTGTAACGGCGCTGTCATGGAATGTGACGGAATTGTCAGCCTTTTGTGGTTGTATCCGGCCGCCTGCCGATGGTACACTGGGGCCAGAGGAGGTGGCGAAGATGATGAAAGCAATCGCAGCGGCAGCGCTGGCTGCCGCCCTGACGGCTGCGGGCCTCTCCGGCGGCGCACCCCTGAGCGAGACTGCCACGGCCGATGTGGCGGCGGACCTGTACCGGTCGGAGGCGTTCCGTACCTGGGCGGAGATGAGTGAGGACGACTGGGGGGCGGGCCGGTTTCGGCCGGCGGTGTACGGCGGCCGCATGGCCGCGGACGGCCGTGTGACGGTGACAGTGGCCGGCGCGTGGTCGCAGCACGGGCTGCTCCACGACGTGACGCTGACGCAGGGAGCGGACGGATGGCAGATGGTCTCCGCGGCGGAGGCGGAGGGCCTGTACGTCCGCAGCGAGCCCGTGGGCCGCGGCCTGGCATCGGCGGAGCTGGGGGCGTGGAAGGACTGGTTTTACGACCGGGAGCACAGCGTCCGGGCCCAGTTCCTGACCAGCTGCTACCGGACGCCCCGGGAGATCGACGCATTCGAGCTGCTGTATAACGGTCTGCAGGGGGAGTCCATCTATAACACGGATCCGCCGAGCGCAGAGTCGGAGGCGGTGCTGGGCCACGCGCCCCGGATCGGCGTCAGCAAAGCGACGGTGTCTGACGTGAATGCGGCGCTCCTGCGCTACACGGGGCTGACCCTGGACGAGACGTGGCAGGTGAATCTGGGCCGGATGACGTACTCCGCCCCGTACGACGCCTATTACCACGAGCACGGGGACACCAACCACCTCAACCTGCGTTTTGACGCCGGCTGGGAGACCGGCAACGGCACGGTGTTCCTGCGCTTCCGGGGGCGTTACGACCAGTACTGCCAGGCCTGCCTCGTCCCGGCAGGGGACGGGGAATACCACTTCACCTACTGCCGCCCGGTGGCGTGAGCCGCCGAAATACACCAGAGAGCACGAAAACCGGCAGCCCGGATGGGCTGCCGGTTTTGCGCATCGCTGCTTCCGGGCTATGCCGTCCGGGACTGGCAGAAGCGCATCAGGATCGTGGCCACCTGGGCGCGGGTGGCGGGGGCCTGGGGCCGGAGCAGGCCGGGCGCCGTGCCGCCGATGAGGCCCTGTTCCACGGCCCAGGCCATGGCGTCGGCGGCGTAGGCGCTGACGCTGCCGGCGTCGGTGTAGCCCGTCAGAGCGCTGGCGGCGGCAGGCTGACCCGCGTAGCGCCACAGCATGGCGGCCAGCTGCTCGCGGGTGAGCGGCTCCGCCATGTTCGTTCCGTCGGAGATGCCGGCCTCCATGGCCCACTGGCGGCCTGTCGCGTACCAGGGCTCCCCGCCGGCCGTGTCCACGCCCTCCAGCCGTGCCAGCACGGTGACGATCATGGCCCGGCTCATGGCCGCCTCCGGCGAGAAGGCGGCCGTGCCGGTGCCGCTGAACAGCTCCCGGCTGGCGGTGAAGGCGATGGCCTCCGCGGCCCAGTGGCCGGCCGGCACGTCGTCGAAGGATTTGGCGTTGTCCACGATGCGGACGGTGTCCCCGTCGCGCAGAGTGACGGCGACGCCGTTCGCCGTCGTCACGCCCGTCCGGAGGATCTCCTGGCTGCCGTCGGTGCGGACCAGCACGGCCACGGTGGAGACGGCGGGTGCCACCACAGGAATTTCCACCGGGACGGCGCCGCCGGGCAGGGATACGGTGACGGCGGGCGCCCCGTCACAGTCCGTTCCGGCGCCGACGGCCGGCATGGGGAGCGTCACGGCCGCGGCCCCAGCGCCGTCCACTGCACGGGCGGGGAGGGAGACCCGGACGGTGGTGCGTCCGGCCTCGTCCACGGTGGTGACGGAGCCGGAGCCGTCGGCGCGGTCTACCGTGATTGCGGCGGAGCCGTCCGGACGCTCCACGGTCTCCGTCCGGTTGCCGTCGGCGTCGATGGCAGTCGTCGTCACGGTGCCGTCACGCCTCGTCTCCACCACTTCCCGGGAGCCGTCCGGGTAGCGGGTCGTCTCGGTCACGGTGCCGGTGGCGTGGTTCGTCGTGGTGGTGGTGGTGGAGCCGTCGGGGTTGCGCTCCGTGGTGGTCGTGGTGCTGCCGGAGCCGCCGGAGCTGCCGCTGTCGGAGCCGCCGGCAGTGTAGGTGGCGCCCGCTACGGCGCTGACCAGGTTGTTTTTCACGGCGATGGCCCGGACGGTGGTGGTGGCGGAGACCGTCAGCGGGGCGGTGTACAGCGTGCTGGCCGTGGTCGGGGCGCTGCCGTCGGTGGTGTAGTAGAGGGCGCTTCCCTCGTCCGCCGAGATGGTGACGGTCTGTGAGCCGGTGAACGATCCGCCGGCCGGGGAGAAGGACGGGGCCTCGGGGACGAGGGCCTCGTTCCAGGCGGAAACGTCGCCTGTCAGCCCGGGGGCATGGGGATTCGCTTTGGCGGCCGTGACGTCGACGCCCTGCTGGGTCAGAAAGCCGAAGGCCGCTTCCACGCGGTCCTGCAGCGGGTCGTCTTGCGCCTCCGGCGCGGCGCTCATCATCGTCAGGCTTTGGTTCTCCGCCTGCGCGGCGTCCCCCTGGGCCGCCTCGTCCAGCTGCGCGCACCGCATGAGGAACATGGCGATCTGCAGATTCGAGGCCGCGGCGTCGGGGCCGAACTTGTGGACGCCGCCCTCGTTGTCGGGGTTGTAGCCGCTCACAACGCCCAGCTTCGTGAAGAACTGGACGGCTTCCTGCTCTTCTGCGGTGCAGGCGGCGATGTCCGCGTACGCGGTTTCCCGTCCGGCCTCCGCCGCGGCCTGGAGGACGGGGCTGTCCTTGTAGTTTTCGTAGGCGGCCATGAGCATCTCCAGACGGGTGACACCGGTGCTCCAGCCGGCAGTATCCACGGGCGTATGCCCCTCGCTGGCGCTGAACCGCGCCAGAAGCGCGACGACCATGGCCTCTGTCGCCAGACCATTCGCATCGAACTGCCCGTCCTTCTGGCCCCGGATGATGCCCGCAGCGGTCAGCGAGAGCACGGCGGGGGCGTACCACTCTGTGCCCGTGATGTCCGAATAGGGCATTTCCGCCACAGGGGTCGGGTTGCTCTTGCAGCCGGCGGCCCGCCAGATTACCACCACCGCCTCCGCGCGGGTGACGGTGCCGTCGGGGTCGAACGTGGTTTCGGACGTGCCGCTCAGAACGCCGGCGTTGGCCAGGGCGTTGATGGCGTTTTTCTGATCGTCGGTGCATTCGCGGATGTCCGCGAAGCCGGCGTCCGAGGTGTCGGAGCCGATCAGGCCTTTCAGCGATTCATTGGCGTAAATCAGCTCGGCCAGCCCTGCGCGGGTGCAGCCCGCCTCCGGGCTGCTGCCTCCCGCTGCCAGTGCCGGCGGGGACAGCAGGCCCAGCAGCAGAACGAGGCACAGAAATGCGCTGAGGGATGATTGAATGCGTCGCATGGCGATTCCTCCAGTTTCTCTGTACTAAATATATTGCCTTTAGTAATTATAAAGTATGGTACTGTTTTCGTCAAGCTGCACATTGATTAAACTTAAGGACGGGGGGTGAGAAAACAGCCCATGCGCCAAAGAAAAGAGATCAATGTGGAGGTGGGCCGCAGGGTGCGGGGCGCCCGGGAGGCGGCCGGGCTGACCCAGGAGCGCTTTGCCGAGCTCATCGGCATCTCGCCGCAGAACGTCTCCTGCGTGGAACGGGGGCTGGCCGGCGTGTCGCTGACGGTGCTGCGGAGGATGTGCGAGATTCTCCACGTGTCCAGTGATTTTCTCCTGATGGGGGAACGCGGGAACAATGACGCAGGCGCCATCGCACACCGGCTGGAGCAGCTGCCGCCGGAGCAGTTCCGGGTGGTGGAGCAGATCATTAACGGTGTGCTGGAGCTGGCGGCCCTGCCGGAGCGAAAAAAAGGACCGGAATCGTGATATGCAGATCACGATTCCGGTCTTTCACATTTCAGAAGCCTGCGCCGTCGGTGGGCAGGCCGGCGGCTTCGGCCAGGCGGGCCAGGCCCTCGCTGGCCAGTGTGACCGTGGACTCCACGTGGATGAAGCCGGTGACGCCGTAGTCAAAGAGGATGTTGCCCTGGGCGGGGAACTCGTCGTCGCCGTCCCAGAACAGAAACTGCATGGGGATGCAGTCGAAGGCGCGCAGGGTGAAGCCGGCGTCGCTCCCCGGCAGCGGTGTGCCGCCCAGGGCCGCGGCGGCCCGGCGCAGAGCATCCGCCTTCCCGGCGAACGTGGTGGCGAAGGGCTGGAGCACGCCCTTCTGGAAGGCCGGGGCGAAGGGGCCGGCGCCCGGCACGTCCCGGAAGGGCACCCAGCGGCCCGTGTTGGCCGCATCGTCCCGGCAGTAGCCCAGAAGGGTGTAGACGTTCAGCGCCGCGTTCCGGCGCACGTCGCCGCCGTCAGCGGCCTCCACGGCGCCGGTGCGCGCGTCGATGCGGTAGTTCCGGCCGAAGTGGGTGATGGCGTATCCGCCGGGCAGCGGCCGCAGCTCCGGCAGCCGGGCCCGCAGGGCGTCCCAGTCCATGGCGGCCGTCTTTTCCGCCCACTGGAGGATCAGCTTGTCGTAGTTGGACGCCGGGACCACCGGCTCGGCGATCACCCGGTCCACCGGGATGTCGTGGGCCTCCGTCTCCAACCGGTCCAGCAGCTGGAAGCCGTAGCACAGGGCCACGGTGGGGTGGCCCGGATGGGCCGCCAGCCACTGGTCGTAGAAGCCGCCGCCGTAACCGCAGCGGTGGCCCTGAGGGTCGAAGGCCAGGCCGGGCATCAGCACCAGCGCTGCGGGGTCGTCGGCCTCCGGTCCGTCGGCCACGGGCTCCCGGATGCCGTACGCCCCCGGAGCCACGGCACTCAGGTCGCGCAGCCACAGGAAGCGCATCTCCGTGCCGAACACCTTCGGCACGGCCACGCGTTTGCCCTCCGCCAGGGCCCGGCGGAGGATGCCGTCGGTGACGACCTCCTGGTTGTACGACAGGTAGGCGTACACCGACCGGGCGCGCCGCCAGGCGTCGCTGGCGAACAGCCGGGCGGCCAGCCGGCGGCTGCAGTCGGCGATCTCCGCCGGCGTCATGGCCTTCTTCTGCGCGCCGATCTCCCGGCGCAGCTGGCGCTTGTCCATCCGCATCCTTCCTTTCTGAAAAAGCGGCCCGGATCTCCCGATCCGGGCCGCAATGTGTCGTGATGGATCTTCGATCAGAGCAGCGGCTCCATGCCCAGCACCGGGTGGTTGTGCTCGGTCAGGAAGTTCATCAGCTCCTCGGCATCCTCGGTGATCGTCTCATCGCCGACCATGTCGGCGAAGTTGTCGATGCCGTACAGCTCCTTGGCGGACTCGTTGAGCCGGTCGCGGATCTGCTCCTTCAGGGCCTTCGGCAGCCACACGATGCGGGCCAGGCCGCCCTCGGCCTTCATGAACTTCTTGGAGTAGATGAAGTGCTTGCCGTGGCCCATGAAGCCGGGCGTCTGGACG
>CAJFNY010000101.1 GCA_904395865.1 uncultured Oscillospiraceae bacterium | reverse complement strand
GGCCTGTGCGACACCTTCGCCCTGTCGGAGAAGCTGCACCGGCTGTTCTACGTGGGGTATCACGGTGTCACCCTGCCCCACAAGTTAAAGATCGCCGTGGGCGGCTGCCCCAACAACTGCGTCAAGCCCGACCTGAACGACCTGGGCATCATCGGCCAGCGGGTGCCGCAGCCGGATCTGGACGCCTGCCGCGGCTGCAGGAAGTGCGCCGTGGAGGCCGCCTGTCCCATCCACTGCTGCCGCGTGGAGAACGGCAAGCTGGCCATCGACACGGAGCACTGCAACCACTGCGGCCGCTGCGTCGGCAAGTGCCCGTTCCACGCCCTGGACGACGGCGCGTACGGCTACAAGGTCTACATCGGCGGCCGCTGGGGCAAGCACGTGGCCCAGGGCAGGGCCCTGCGGAAGGTGTTCACCGCCGAGGAGGAGGTCGTCGCCGTGGTGGAGAAGGCCATCCTGCTCTTCCGCGACCAGGGCATCTCCGGCGAGCGCTTCTCCGACACGGTGGAGCGCCTGGGCTTCGAAAACGTGGAGGCCCAGCTGCTGGGCGACGAGCTGCTGCGGCGCAGGGCGGAGATCCTCTCCGACGCCAAAGCCGTGGTCGGCGGCGCCACCTGCTGAGCATCTGACCGGAAGAGAATCGGGGACGCACCGCTGCGCGGTGCGTCCCCGTCGTTTCAGTGGGCGATGTAGAGGGTGATCTCGTCCTCATGCTCTGCGTAGAGCGCCTCCCGGTACGCCTGATAGGCGTCCTCCAGCTCCTCGGATGACGCATCGGGGTGCGTCTCCGCGGGGAGGCGCGCGTGCCGGAGAGCTCTGATTTGAGCATACTACAGGATGGATGAAGATTCAAGCTGGACTTCACTATAAATTGTGCAGAATGCGCAATTCCGGGACGATGAAGCCGCCTGCGGGCCGCAGACGCGCGCGGCCTGCCTGCCGGAGAATTCCAGGCGATTTTTCTCGGGCGGCCTCTTGCTTTTCTCCGCCGGACGGGCTATACTGTCTCTGCCCGCCGTGTAAAATCTGCGGGAGTTTTCTGTTAAGGAGAACGAATATGACGACCCTCTCTGCAGCCCGTCCGGTCCGGCGGCTCGCGGCCTTCTTCGCGGCCCACCGGGTGCTGTATGCGGTGCTGCTGTCCTTCTTCCTGAATCTCGTGCTGGAGAGCTTCTGCCGCCGCTCCTGGAGCGGCGGGGTGCGTTTCCTCTGGAACGCACCGATGCCCTTTGTCTACGGCACCGGCGTCATCCTGCTGACGCTCGCCGTGGCGGGCCTGTTCCGCCGCCGGCGCTTCGTGACGCTGCTGGTGGCCTGCCTCTGGATCGCCCTGGGCGTCGTGGAGTGCGTGCTCAAGGGATTCCGGGTGACGCCGCTGACGGCCGTGGACTTTTCGCTGATCTTCTCCGTGTTCAGCATCCTCCACATCTACCTGAACCCGCTGGAGATCGTGCTGATCGTCGCGGCGGCGCTGGCCGTTCTGGCCGGCCTGGTGCTGGCCTTCCGGAAGCTGCCGAAGGCGCCGCCGGTGGACTACCTGCGCACCGGCGTCGGCTGCATTGCCGCGGGGCTGTTCGTCTGGGGCACCACGGTGCTGTTCACGAGCACCGGCATCCTGCCCACCCGGTTTGAGAACCTCTCCGACGCCTACGACGACTACGGCTTCGTCTACTGCTTCTGCACCAGCATCTTCGACCGCGGCATCCGGGAGCCGGAGGACTACTCCTCCGAGGAGGTGGACACGGTCGTCGAGGACCTGGACGAGGAGAACACCGTGCCCGCTGCCGAGGGCCGGAAGCCGAACATCGTGGTGGTGCAGCTGGAGTCGTACTTCGACGTCAACCGGCTGGCCGGCGTGACGTATTCCCGCAACCCCGTCCCGAATCTGACGCGCCTGCGGGAGATGTGCTCCACCGGCTTCCTGACGGTCCCCTCCATCGGCGCCGGCACGGCCAACAGCGAGTTCGAGGTCATCTCCGGCATGAGCCTCGACTACTTCGGCACCGGCGAATACCCGTACGAGACGGTGCTCCAGTCCAACGTCTGCGAGTCGGTGAACTTCATCCTCAAGGAGGAGGGGTACGCCTGCCACGCCATCCACAACCACACGGCCACCTTCTACGACCGGAACAAGGTCTACGCCAACCTGGGCTTCGATACCTTCACCTCCATTGAGTACATGGAGCACGTGGAGCGCAACCCTCTGGGCTGGGCCAGGGACGAGATCCTTACGGACGAGGTCCTGCGGGCCCTGGACGCCACCGCGGGGCAGGACCTGGTCTACACCGTCTCGGTCCAGGCCCACGGCAAGTACCCCACGGAGGTCATCGACCCGGATCAGCCGATCACCGTCCGCGGCGTGCCGGAGGGGATCGACCCGGTGGGTTTTGCCTACTACATCAACCAGCTCTATGAGACCGACGCCTTCATCGGCCAGCTGGTCTCGGCGCTGGAGCGGCGGGAGGAGCCGACGGTGCTGGTGCTGTTCGGCGATCACCTGCCCAATTTCGAGCTGACGGAGGACATGCTCACTGACGGCAGCCTGCTGCAGACGGAGTACCTGATCTGGAGCAACATCGGCCTGGAGAAGGAGGACAAGGATCTGGAGGCGTATCAGCTGATGGCCGACGTGGCCGACCGGCTGGATTACCACAGCGGCGTCCTGATCCGGCTGCACCAGGAGCGGGAGAACAACCCCAGCTACCAGCAGGATCTGGAGATGCTGGAGTACGACATTCTCTACGGCAACCACTACGCCTACGAGGGCGTGCTGCCCTTCGAGCCGACGGAGCTGGAGATGGGCGTCGTGCCGATCACGGTCCAGCGGGCCGACAATCTGCACGACGAAGTCTACGTCACCGGCGAGCACTTCACCGAGAGCAGCCGGATCACCGTCAACGGCGACGTCCGGGAGGATACGATCTACATCAACAGCAGCACCCTGCTGCTGCCCGCCGCGACGCTGGAGCCGCTGGACGTGGTGGCCGTCATGCAGGTCACTGCCGAAGGCGAACCCCTGAGCCGCTCCAACCAGTACACGTACGTGGGGGGATAGAGGCCCCTTTCCCCGAAGCGTGCAAAAGCGTGCGAGAACAGTTCCGTTCTCGCACGCTTTTGATTTGTAGGGTTTCAGTGCCGGATGCCGGCCTCGAAGCCGCGGCAGAAGCGGATGCAGACCGGGGTGGGGAAAGGATACTGGCCAGTCTGCGTCAGCCAGCCGTCGCGGTCGATGGAAAAGACCGTGATGGTGTCGCTGTCCTGGTTGCCCACCAGCAGGTGGCTGCCGGAGGGAGTGATCGCGAAATTGCGCGGCGTCCGGCCGCCGCAGGGGATCCGCTGCTGCAGCGCCATCCGGCCGTCCTCGCCGGTCCGGAAGCAGCAGATGGAGTCATGCCCGCGGTTGGAGGCGTACAGGTACCGGCCGTCCGGCGTCAGATGCAGGTCGGAGCAGATGTTGGCGGCGCGGTCGGCGTCCTCCGGCAGCGTGTCGGCGGAGTCGATCAGGGTCATGCGGCCCCCGTCGCAGCGGAAGGACAGGACGCGGCTGCCCAGCTCCTGAATCAGGTAGAGGATGCGGCCGTCCGGGCGAAAGACGCCAGACCGCGGGCCGCTGCCGGCGGGCACCCGAAAGTCGTATTCCGGCGCCGGCGTGACGGTATCGCCTTCGTACCGGTACGCCTTCACCAGGTCCAGCCCCAGGTCCGGGACGAACAGGAGCCCGTCCCGGGCGGAAAAGACGGTGGCGTGGGCGTGGGGCCCGCGCTGGCGGACGGGATGGACGCTGTGTCCCTCGTGCTGGAACTGCGTCCGCCCGCCGCTCAGATTGCCGGCCGCGTCCAGCGGGAATATGGAGACGGAGCCGCTGGCGAAGTTGGCCACTGAGAGGAAGCGGCCGTTGGGCGCCAGTGCGATGTGGCACGGGTCCGTGCCGCCGGTGCCCAGGGTGGCGTCCGCGTGCAGCCGGCCGTCCCGGAGCGAGACCTGCGTGACGCCGCCGCCGAAGGCGCCCCGGTACTCCTTCGTCTCATTGACGGCGTAGAGCTTCCCGGTTTCGGCGCAGGCGCAGAAGAAGGAGGGGTTCCGCATGGGCAGCGTCTGGTGCACGGCGATCTGCCCGTCCGAGAAGGTGCAGAGATAGAGCCCCTGGCCCTTCCCGTCCAGCACTTCGCCGGTGCCGAACAGGATCGGCTCCGTGTACGTGCCGACGAAGAATACGGTGTCCTGATCCATCACCCCGCACCTCACGCCCGCAGGCCTTCCAGCACCTTGCACGCCTCGATGATGAACCGGTCGCGGGTCGCCATGGCGGCGTCCATGTCCCGGGTGCTCCAGTCGTAGAAGCCGCGGCCGGTTTTGGCGCCCAGGTCGCCCCGGGCGACCATCTCCCGGATGTACGGGCTGGCCTCCCGGTCGGCGCAGATGCTCGGCAGCACCGTGTCCTGCACCGACAGGCCCAGGTCTGTGCCGATGGCGTCCAGATGCATCAGCGGCCCCCAGACCGGGAAGCGCATGGCCATGCCGGCGGCAATGGCCGTGTCCACATCCTCAGCCGAGGCGAGGCCGCTGGCCACGATGTCGATGGCCTCGCGGATGATCGCCTGAAACACGCGGTTGGCCAGCTGGCCGGGCAGATCCTTCCGCACCAGCACCGGGGACTTCCGCCAGGTCCGCAGCTCGTCCCGCACGCGGACGGCCACGGCCTCCGCCGTCCGGTCGCCCATGACGACCTCCACCAGCGGGACCAGGTGGGCCGGCAGCCAGAAGTGCGTGGTGACGGTCCGCTCCGGGTGCGCGTCGCAAAGGGCGCTGATGTCCGTGATCCGCAGGCCGCTGGTGTTGGAGCAGATGGGGACCTCCGCCGGCAGCAGCTCGTCCAGCTGGCGGAACAGCGCCTGCTTGGCCTCCAGCTTTTCGACGATGGCCTCGATGACGAGGAAGGCGCGTTCCGCGGCGCGCGGAACCTCCACGTCGGTGGAAAGATTGGCAACGGCCGTTTCGGCCTCCGCGGCGGTGGCCAGTCCGTTGGCCTCCCGGAGCCGGATGCAGTCCACGGCCCGCTGCAGCCCGCGCTGCGCCTGCTCCGCGCTCAGGTCCACCAGAACGACCGGGTGGCCGGCCAGCGCGCCCATGGCGGCGATGCCGCTGCCCATCATGCCGGCGCCGACGACCATCACGTGCGTACGATCCATAATGCTGCGCCTCCTTCTGTCAGGGGTTGATGACGACCTTGATGGAGCCGTCCTTCTTGTGCTCAAAGACGTCGACGGCCTGTGGGTACTGGTCGAGGGGGAAGGTGTGGGTGACGAGCTTCTCGCCCTGGATGGCGCCGGAGGAGAAGAAGTGCAGGACCTTGTCGGAGACGTTTGGGTTGGCCTTGGCGCCGACGATGCGGATCTCGTTGAAATTGACGGTGTTGGCCGGGATCAGGACGTCGGGATTCTTGTACGTGGCGATCAGGGCCACGGCGCCAGTCTTGCGGACCATCTGGCAGGCCTGCATGGGGGAGTTCTCGGCGCCGGAGCACTCCATGACCTCGTCGGCGCCGACGCCGCCGGTCAGCTCCAGGACGCGGGCCACGGGGTCCTCCTGCTCGAAGTCGATGCAGACGTCGGCGCCCAGCTCGGCGGCCTTGCGCAGCTTGGCGCCGCGGCCGACGACGATGACGCGGCCGCTGCCCAGCGCTTTGCACTCCATCATGGCGCACAGGCCGATGGGGCCGGGGCCGATGACGACGGAGGTGCCGCCGGGGGTCACGCCGGCCAGCTCCACGCCGTGGAGCGCCACGCCGGCGCAGTCGCACATGGCGGCGACGTTGTAGCTGACGTTGTCCGGGATCCGGTGGAGGCTGCTGACCTTGTAGACGTTGTACTCGGCGTTGGCGCCCTGCCAGTAGAAGCCGTAGTGGCGGTGGCCGGTGTCGAGGCCGCCGTCGTGGCCGTCGCGGCCGTAGTTGAGGCAGACGGTGTAGTGGCCGCGCTTGCAGTTGTCGCACTTGCCGCAGCCCACGTGGGCCTCGCCGGCGACGCGGTCACCCACCTGGAACTCCTCCACGCCCTCGCCCAGCTGCACCACCTGGCCGGCCCACTCGTGGCCCATGATGAACGGGTAGTACGGCGGCCAGTTGGCGAAGCGGTAGTGGCCGTGGATCATTTTCGGGTCAGAGCCGCAGATGGCGACGGCCTTGATCCGGCAGAGCACCTCCCCGGGGCCCGGCTTCGGCACCGGGACCTCTGCCAGCTCCAGGTGGTCATATGCGGTCAGAACCATGGCTTTCATGGTTTCTGGAATCTTGTTCATCGTCAGGATCCTCTTCCTTTCCGAATATGTTTGTAACGATGATCTGTTCTTTCAGGCTTTCCAGATCCTCCTGGCTGTGTTCCTTGACGTACGTTGCGTAGCTGTCGACCCGCTGCAGCAGGAGTCCCATGTGCCGGTCCATCATATAGGCCGCCTCATCGGGCTTGCGCTGCTTGATGCAGCGGTAGATCATGTAGTGGTAGAAGCTGGAATCTGCCACGTTCGGCTTGTAGTAGAGAAAGCTCTCCATCTTGGCCGTGATAATCCACTTGATCAGCTTCAGTACGCTGACGAAGAGGTCGTTCTTGGAAGCTGCGGCGATCTTCACGTGAAAATCGCTGGTCATGTTGGCAAATTCGTGGTTGTCGATCTGATGGTTCTGCAGCGTGTCGAAGTACTGCTCCAGGTTGCGGAGGTCCTCGTCCGTCGCGTTGCACGCGGCCAGGCGGGCGGAGGCCGTCTCGACGCCCCTGCGGAATTCCATCAGCCCCATCAGATCGTCGGAGTTGATCAGGATGGAGGGGACGAGACTGTTCAGATACAGGTTCGGGCCCACGCCGATCACGTAGGTGCCGTCACCCTTTCGCGTCTCGAGCACGCCCTGCACATTCAGGCGGTTGAGCGCGGCGCGGATGGTGTTCCTGCTGACGCCCAGCAGGTTTTTCAGGTCGTTCTCCGAGGGAATCTTTTCTCCAGGCCGGTAGCTGCCCTTCATCAGCATGTCCAAAAGCTGATCGTAAGCCTGATCTGTCAGATTTTTCTTGTTTTCCATCGGTGAATTCCTCCGTATCCGGCGCGGCTCTCAGCGCTGCAATTCAGAAAACGATGGCGCTCCGGCCAAGACCCTTACACGCCCGAAGAGCCTCCAACGCCGTATTGATTTCACCTAAATGATACCATGATGAGACGTAGGGGACAATCTTTTTCTCCTCGACCAGCCGGATGCAATCCAGCAGATCCTGCGTGGTGGAGCCGCGGATGCCGAGCACTTCCTTTTCCTGAATGACCAGCTCCTGGCAGTTGACTGCGAAAGAGTCGGCCGCGTACGCCAGCGCAACCACCTTTCCTCCGGGGCGGACGCACCGCAGCAGCAGGTCGATGGTGTCACCGTTCCCGACCAGATCGAAAATCACGTCGCACATGGCCTGATCCGTCATCCGGCGGAGCTCCTCGGCCAGATCCTGCTGCCGGGTGTTGATGACGTGGGAGGCGCCGAACGCCTGGGCCTTCTCCAGCTTGGCGGGCGTCCGGGCGGCGGCAAAGATTTCGGCGCCCAGGTGTTTGGCGATCTGAACGCCCTGCAGGGCCAGGCCGCCGGCACCGTAGAACAGCACGCGGTCGCCGGGCGCCACCTGCCCCTGATGCCGAATGGCGTGGTACATGCAGGCCACGGCGTCGGGGATGATGGCGGCCTGGTCGAACGGCACGTCGTCGGAGATCGGGTGCAGGTTGGCGGCGGGGACGACGGCGTATTCGGCATGGGAGCCGTTGCGCTCAAAGCCCACGCGGACGCGGTTGCGGCACAGGTTTTCACGGCCTCTGCGGCAGAGGTCACACGTACCGCAGGTGATGTCGATGCCGCACACCACGTGCTGCCCCAGGGACAGTCCGCAGCTCTCGGCGCCGGGGCCGTAGCCCCGCACGATGCCGGCCATTTCGTGGCCCGGCGTGTACGGGAGCCGTACGGAGCCGATGATGCCGTCCTGAATGTGAAGATCCGTCACACACAGTCCGCTGGCCTTCACCTGCACCAGAACTTCTCCGGGGCCCGGCTCCGGAATCGGGACCTCCTCGATACACAGCGGTTTGTGAAATTCCCGCAGGACCGCTGCCTGCATCGTTTTCTGCTCTGTCATACGGATCCCCTCTCCCATCAACGCTTTTTAATGTACTTCTGGGTGTCCACCGCGATGGCGAAGATGATAATCATGCCCTTGATGATGTACTGGACGTACGTGTTGACGTTCATGTAGACCAGGCCGTAGTTGATGACCTGGAAGATCAGGACGCCGATCACGACGCCGCTGATCTTGCCGACGCCGCCGCGCATGGAGACGCCGCCGACGACGCATGCGGCAATGGCGTCCAGCTCGTAGCCGTCGCCCAGGGCGTTCGTGGCGCTGCCGGTGCGGGCGGCGTCCAGGAAGCCGGCCAGGGCGTACGAAGCGCCGGCAATCAGGTAGATCAGCAGGATGACCACCTTGACGTTCACGCCCGAGACGATGGCGGCCTCCTGATTTCCGCCGACGGCGAACATGTTCCGGCCGAGGCGCGTGCGGTTCCACAGGACCCAGAACAGCACGGCGGCGATGATGGCGTAGATGACGATGTACGGGATGCGGATGTCGCCGATGTAGAAGGAGCCCTGCGCCAGGTTGGTGTAGCGCGGGTCGAGGCCGCCGATGGGCGAGGAGTGGCTGGCGGCGTCGAAGTACAGGGACATGCATCCGTAGACGATCATCTGCATGCCCAGCGAGGCGATGAACGGCGCGATCCGGAGGACGGAGACGAGAATCGAATGGCCGATGCTGAAGATGATGCAGATGACCACCGCCAGCAGCAGCGGCAGGATGGGGGCCAGCTGCGGCATGGTTGCGTAAATCCGCAGCGAGTACGTCGGATCCTGCAGCAGAGAGGCGCAGATGATGCCGGCCAGGCCGACCATGCGGCCGGAGGACAGGTCTGTGCCGCCCAGCACGAGGATGCCTGCGACGCCCAGGGCGATGATGAGCTTGGTGGCGGCCTGCTGCAGGATGAACGTGATGTTGCGCACGCTCAGGAACGTCGGCTCCATGAAAACGATCACGAGGATCACGCAGAACAGCACCAGGTAGATCGCGTACTGCATGAAGAACTGCCGGGCGCGCTGGCTGCTGCCGAGCGTATTGGTACGTTCAACGACTTTTTTATCCATTGCTCTATGAAACCTCCCCACGGGAAAGATGCTGCCGTATTATTCCTGGCCGGTCAGGCCGGTTTCAACGCAGAGATAGACCAGCGGCTTATCCCCGGTGTTGCGGATGCCGTGGGAGCCGCCGCTGCGGATCAGCGCAATGGACCAGGGCTTGACCGGAAAGACCTTGCCGCAGAGCGTCACCTCTCCCTCACCCTCCACAATCAGGTAGAACTGCTCATTTCCCTCGTGGGGGTGCTCGCCCACCGAGCCGTTGACGGGGAGCGTCGTCTTGTGGACGTAATGGAAATTCCGGTTGTCCTCCGGGTTCCGGGGGCCGACGACCGGCATCTTGGGCTCATCGCCGAACAGCGTCACATTAAAGATGGTGCCCGCGCCGTTTTCACAGTTTGCAACGTCGTATGCCGGGGCGTCCTCCAGATTTCGAAATACGTATTTGTCCATACCGTTCCCTCCTAAACGTAACGGGTTGCCAGTTTCAGAATCTCCTCCTGCGTCGCGGTTTCGCCGTCCAGGATGCCCGCGTTCCGGGCGTTGCTCATGACCAGGATCCGGTCGGCCAGGCCCAGCAGCTCCGGCATCTCCGAGGAGACGAAGATGATGGTCTTTCCCTGCTGCGCCAGCTGGATCATCAGCTGATAGATCTCGTACTTCGCGCCGACGTCGATGCCGCGGGTGGGCTCGTCCAGCAGCAGGATGTCCGGCTCCTGCAGCAGGCAGCGCCCCAGCAGCACCTTCTGCTGGTTGCCGCCGGAGAGATTCCGGATAAGCGTCCGCTGCGAGGCCGTCTTGACCCGGAGCGTGTCGATGGCCCATTGGGTGTTTTCCCGGACCTTGGCGAGGGAGACGAAGCCCAGCTTGTTCACATTTTTCTTCAGGCTGGAGGCCACCGTGTTCCAGCGGATGTCCAGCAGCGGGAAGATTCCCGTCTCGCGCCGCTCCTCCGTCACCATGGCGATGCGGTTCTCCCGGGCATCCCGGTTGCTGCGGATCTCTTTCCCGCGCACCCGGATTTTGCCGCCGGCGAGCTTCCGCAGGCCGAGGATGCTCTCCAGCAGCTCCGAGCGGCCGCTGCCGACCAGGCCGCCGATCCCGAGGATTTCGCCTGCACGGGCTTCGAAGGAGACCTTGTTCAGGTGGGGAGGATAGAACGTCTGGAGATCCTCCACCTGCAGCACCACGTCGCCGATGGTGTTGTGCTTGGGCGGGAAGCGGTTCTCCATCTCGCGGTTGACCATGAGACGGATCAGGGTCTCCGTGCTCATGTCCTTCGTGTCCTCCGTTGCGACCCACATGCCGTCCCGCATGACGGTCACACGGTCCGCAATGGTGAGGACCTCGTCGATCTTGTGGGAAATGTATATGATGCCGCAGCCATCGCGCTTCAGGCGGCGAATGATCTCAAACAGCGCCTCGGTTTCCCGCTCCGTCAGGGAAGAGGTGGGCTCATCGAACACGATGATCCGCGCGTGATAGGAAACTGCCTTGATGATATCGACCATCTGTTTCATGGAAACGGACAGCTGGTTGATCCGCGTGCGCGGATCGATGTTCATGTTGAAATCCCGAATGACGGCTACGGTCTTTTCGTACATCTCCTTGTCGCGGACGAAGGGCCCCTTGTGCGGGTAACGCCCCAGCCAGATGTTGTCCATCACATTCTGGTGCGGCACCTGCTCCAGCTCCTGCTGCACCATGGCGACGCCTGCGCGCAGGGCCTGGCTGGGGTTCGCAAAATCGACGGACTGCCCCTGGAACAGGATTTCTCCCTCGTCCTTCTGGTAGATCCCAAAGAGGCACTTCATCAGCGTGGACTTTCCGGCGCCGTTTTCGCCCATCAGGGCGTGCACTTCGCCGGGGCGCACACGGAGCTGCACGCCCTTCAGGGCCTGCACGCCGGGAAAGCTCTTGGAGATCCCCTTCATTTCCAGTAAGTATTCTTCTGCCACAGTATCGTACTCCGCCTTTCGACAAAACGCCTATGGATGTGTGGGGCGGAACGCGGACGTTCCGCCCCACATCAACGTTACAATGCTTGCTTTCCGGATTCGTTCGTCAGTTCGCGGTCTTGTAGTGCTCCACCGCGACGTCGACGTTGTCGACGGTGATCGTGGTCTCGGGGATCCGGACGATCTTGCCGTCCTCCAGCGTCCAGTCCGTTCCGGCCGTCACATCTTCCTCGCCGTTGGCGGCGTTGATGCACAGGTCGACGATGGCCCGGGCGGAGTCGTAGGGGCTGGTGAGGACCGTGCCGAGCATGACGCCGGAGCTGATGAGCTCGGAGACCTCCGGCAGCGCGTTGACGCCCATGACCGGGACGATGGAGGTGTCGGTGATGAGGCCATTGCTGCGCAGGGCCTCCACAGCGCCCAGCGCCATGGCGTCGTTGCTGCATACGACCATCTCGATCTGGTTGCCGTACCGGCCAATCCAGGTCTCCACGACTTCATTGGCGTCGGCGGTGCTCCAGTTGGCATATTCGCTGGCCAGCTCTTCCACGGGCGTGCCCAGCTCGGCCAGCCGGTCATGGAAGCCGTTGGCGCGGTCCTCGGCGTCGCTGTGGCCGGGCGTACCCATGACCAGCACATACTGCAGCACGCCGTCGCCGTTGACATCCCAGGTGGCCTGGTCGTTCGTCCAGGCCTCATTGAGCAGGTCTGCCTGCAGAGCGCCCTCCGTGACGGAATCCAGGCCCACGTACCAGCACTTGTCGTAGCTGTTGAGCACCTCAATGGGAGGCATTCTGTTGAAGAATACGACCGGGATATCGGCCTCCTTCGCCTTGGCGACGATGGTCTCGCCGGCGGAGGAGTCGACGGGGTTGACGGCCAGCACGTTGACGCCGCGGCTGATCATCGTGTCGATGCGCTCGGTCTGCGTGGCCTGGTTGTTCTCGCCGTCGACCATCAGGTACTCCATACCGCCGAGCTCATCAATGTAGTAGTCAATGCCGTTGCGGATGTAGCCGACGAAGTTGTTGGAATAGTCGAAAATCGTAATGCCCAGGTAGGGCTCCACGCCGCTGTCCGCCGGGGCATCGGCGGTTTCAGAAGTGTCTTCTTCTGTGTTCTGGGTGTCATCGGTGCTGGGGGCGCTGGTGTCGGTGCCCGTGTCAGACGTGGACTGACTGCAGGCAGCCACAGAGAAGCACAGAACCATTGCCAGAAGCAGAGCGAGCAGCTTTTTCAGTTTCATGTTTTTTCCTCCTTTTTCATTTGAAACACAAATTATCTGTTCTACATCTTACTGATGAGGAACACAAGAATAAATAAATTGAAAAACATATTCTACAAGTTGAATTGCTTAGTCTGTATTATAACGCATGGGAATAGTAGAGACAATCAACATATATTCCAAAATATATCGAGAAATTTTTGCGAAAATCACAATTGATTCGCGGCGGTGCGGGCTCTATACTGGAACTACTTGTAGAATAAATTCTGCGAATAACATGTAGAACAAGTTGACGTGATGGGGGAGGAGAGCCAGTGATTCGATACGCGTCGCCAACGTTTTTGTTCCGCGACCGCTGTCCGCGGGAACTGGAGAAAATCATGCAGCGCCTGGCCCGGTGCGGTTTTGAGGGGTTGGAGCTGTACGGAATGTTTGGGTATGACAGTGCGGCAATCCGCGGCTTCTGCCGAAGCAGCGGACTGCGGATCGTCTGTGACCATATCCACTATGCGGAGTTCGTGGAGCAGCCGGAAGCGGTGATCAATGCCAGAGCATCCGTTGGCGCACAATTCCTGACGGTGGACAACCTGCCGGAGGACGCCCTGCCGGGGCAGCCGGGCTTCCCGGAAACGGTGCGGCAGCTGGAACGGCTGGGGCGGCTCTGCCGCGCTGCCGGCGTGCAGCTGCTCTACCACAACCACGGGTACGACCTGATGCGGCAGGTGCAGGGGACACCGGTGCTGGATCTGATCCTGGACGCGCTGGACCCGGAGCTCCTGAAATTCCAGCCGGATCTGGGGTGGCTCGTGCTGGGCGGCGGCGATCCCGCCCGGTATCTGGAGAAGTACCGGGACCGCTGCCCGATCATCCATCTGAAGGACTTTTACGCGTCGGCACCGATCCGGATGGAATCGCCGTTCCTGCTGGGAAAGCAGCGCGGCGGCCCGGAGTATCACCATTTTGAATTCCGGCCCTCGGGCTACGGCGTCATGAACTTCCCGCAGCTGATGCCGGCGGTTTTGGCCTGCCATCCGAAGTGGATTACGACAGACCACGATGAGTCGTACGAGCGGAATACGTACGAGGACATGCAGATGAGCCTGACCTACGTGCGGAAGCTGGTGGATATCACGAAAGCAATGCAGATCGATACGTAAGAATCGTTCAAAAATATTATTATAAATATGAAATAAAATGTCAATATTGATTCGATATTTCAGAAATAGAATTTTCAAAAATGCTTTCGTGCATTTCTCACAAACGCCTGCGACGGAGTTCCGTCTAAAAACGGCAGCGGCCTCCCGCACTCCGGGAGGCCGCTGCCGTTCTATTATGTTTCTAATAACAATTTAATACTTTTTCCGTTCCAGTGCCTTTTCAATCTTGAAAAAGGTCTCGGTGATCTGGGGCGTCTGCAGCGCAATCAGCGTGTAGAGGCAGTCGATGATGGTCATCTGGGCGATCCGGGACGCCAGCGAAATGATGTGGTAGTGCGTCTCCTGGGAGGCGGTGGTCAGCGTGATGTCGGAGATCTTCCCCAGCGGGGACTTTCCGATGTTCGTGAGGGAGATGACGCAGGCACCGTTTTTCCGGCAGAGCTTCGCGCTCTCCACCACGTCCACGGAGCTGCCGGAGTGGCTGATGGCAAAGACGACGTCGCCGGCGCCGCAGGTGACGGCGGCGATTTCCTGCAGGTGCGCGTCGGAGTACGCATGTGCCCGGATTCCGAGACGGATCAGCTTGTGCTGAAGATCGACGGCGATGGCGCTGGAGTTGCCGACTCCGTAGATGATGACCTGCTTGGCGCTGCGCAGGCGGTCGGCCGCCTGGATGATGGCCTCCTCCGAGAGCGTGCTGCGCGTGAATTCCAGCGTCTGAATGTTTTCCTGAAAGACCTTGCTGATGACGGCAGAGGGCGTGTCCTCGGCAGTGATCTCCGTGTGGATGCTGTGCAGCGGCGCGACGGTGTCTCTGGCCAGCGTGACTTTGAACTCCTGATAGCTGCGGAAGCCGAGGGATTTGCAGGTCCGCACGACGGTCGCGTCGCTGACGCCGCTGCACTCTGCGAGGCCTGCCACGGAGAGCGAGATCACTTCGCTGGGATTTTCCAGAATGTACTGCACGACGCGCTGCTCAGCCTTGCTGAGATTGGGGGCCAGCATCCGCATCTTCATCAGAACCGGCGTGCTGCGGTGGACGGTTTCCGTGCTCATACGATCTCCTCCTGTCTGCTGAGCCCATGACGATCAGGCCAGAGCATGTGATTTGCTTTATGATATCACAAAGGCCCGGCGACCTGCAATGAAATCTGCGGGTGCTGTCTCAGATTTGTCGGATTGCCCAATTCGATGGATGACATTTTGTTTCATTACCTCGCAATTCTTATTGACAATTTATTTCTTAATGAATATAATAAAAACTGTAATAAAATTTCAAGCAAGGAGTCGTGGCTATGAACGATTTTCTGATGCGCCAAATCTGTAGTGAGCTGGAGGATGCGGTCGGGCGGGAACACGTTTCGCTGCGCCTGAGCGACAAGATCTCGCACAGCGTGGACAACTTCTGGCTGCCGCGCATGTACGCAGACCGGGGGCTGATTGCGCCGCTGGCGGACGTGATCGTCTATCCCGGCTCCACGGAGGAAGTCTCCAAGGTCCTGGTGATTGCGAACTACTATAAGCTGCCGGTCTACCCGTGGGGCGGCGGCGGCGGCTCTCAGGGCGGCGCGCTGCCGCTGAAGGGCGGCATTCTCCTGGACACGAAGCGCATGAACCGCATCCTGGACTTCGACGAGCAGTCCATGACGGTCACGGCGCAGGCGGGCATCATTTTCAGCCAGCTGGAGTTCTACGCCAATGAGCGCGGCTACTCCCTGATGCACTACCCCAGCTCCATCAACTGCAGCACGCTGGGCGGCTTCCTGGCCCACAACGGCATCGGTGTGCTGAGCACGAAGTACGGTAAGATCGACGATCTCTGCGTCAACGTGGAGATGGTCATCCCCAGCGGCAAGGTGCTGCACTCGGCGCCCGTCCCGAAGCACTCCTCGGGGCCGGACCTGAAGCAGATCTTCCTGGGGTCGGAGGGGACGCTGGGCGTGATGACGGCCGCCACGATGAAGCTGTTCCGGCTGCCGGAGACGCGCCGCTTCCGCGCCTTCCTGTTCAAGAGCGTCGGCGACGGCCTCGCCGCAGGGCGGGACATGCTGCAGGTGTTCAAGCCGTCCATCATCCGGTTGTACGACGAGGCGGAGACGGTCTCACTGATCAAGAAGGTGATCGGCTTCGCCAAGCCCGGCGCGTTCATGAACGTGGCCCTGGAGGGCGCGGCGGACCTGGTGGACCTGGAGGAGAAGCACATGCTGGAAATCTGCTCCCGCTACGGCGCAGAGGACCTGGGCTCGGAGTACGGCGAAAAGTGGTGGAACAGCCGTCTGACCTTCTTCTATCCGGACAAGGTCCTGGACTTCCCGCAGATGTTCGGCACGATGGACACAGTGCTGAAGTACGCGAACGTGGAGAAGGCGTACCACGCCATGAAGGCTGCCACGGAGCAGTTCGAGGGCGTGCGCTTCATCGCCCACTTCTCCCACTGGTACGACTGGGGCTGCATGATGTACGACCGCTTCATCATGGACAACCCGCCGGAGGATCCGGACGAGGCGTTCCGGCTCCACAACGAGATCTGGAACGCGGGTGTGCGCGCCGCGCTGGCCAGCGGCGGCGTGGTGAACGACCACCACGGCGTCGGCATGAAGCTGGGGCGGCTCATGAAGGAGCAGTACCAGGACAGCATGGTGGTGTTTGAGGGCCTGAAGCAGGCCCTGGATCCCAACCACATCATGAACCCGTTCAAGATGGGAATCTGAGAAAGGAGGACGCTGTGATGCTGAGCAGTCAAAGCAATCGCATTGTGAACGCATGCCGGTTTTGCTGCATGTGCCGCCACCTCTGCCCGCTGGGCCTCGCCCTGGGGAAGGAGCTGAACAATCCCCGCGCCAAGGCGCTGCTGCTGTCCCTCGTGGAGAAGGGCGCGCTGGAGCTGTCGGAGATCTCAAAGGACATCTATGAGTGCTGCCTGTGCAACGCCTGCGCCTCCAACTGCGAGACCGGCTACGAGCCCGCCGTCTTTATCCGCGAGGTCCGCTCGCAGCTGATGGCCGAGGGGCTGGCACCCGCCGGCGTGCAGGCGGCCGCGGATCGTCTGCTGCAGGACGGAACGCTGTACGGCATGAAGCCGGAGGAGACGCTGGCGCCGTACACGTTCCCGGCGCGCAGCAGGCAGCCTGTGCTGCTGTACGTGGGTGCGCTGGCGGCCGTGAAGACGCCGGAGATGGTGCGCGCCGTTCAGAGCCTTCTGGAGAAGGCCGGAATCGGCTACAGCGTCTTTGCCGAGAATCTCAGCTCCGGCGCGGTGGAGCTGGACCTGATCGGCCCGGTGCAGGAGGTGCAGGCCGTCGCCCGGAAGTGCGCCGACGCGCTCAACGCCTACGGCGCAGAGACGATCGTGGTGCTGAACCCCAGCGATGCCAGGATGCTCCGGCAGGAGTACAGCGACTGGGGCATTGCACTGAACGCGGAGGTGGTCACGGCGACGGCGTACATCGACGCTCTGGTGGCGGACGGCGCGCTGCGGCTGCGCAGGACCGCCGGCGTCGTCACGTACCACGATCCGGCCCGGCTGGCCCGGGACCTCCAGGAGACGCAGCCGGCGCGCCGGCTGCTGGACGCCATGGGATACACGCTCCGCGAGATGTGGCAGAGCCGGGAGCTCACACGCTGCACCGGCGGTGAGGCGCTGGCGTCGTATGCGCCGGAGATCGTCGCGGAGACGGCCAGATGCCGCATGGAGGATGCCGTGGGCACCGGCGCGGAGGCGCTGGTGTGCGCCTGCCCGGCCTGTGAGGCGGACCTGGACGGTGTGCCGGGCATCCCGGTATGGGACCTGTTCGTGCTGCTGGACCGGCAGGCGGAGCCGCCGGCAACCGCGTAACGCGGCATGAGACGCATCGCGGTCTGCATGAAATCCGTTGCCGCCGGCAATGCGGAGGTGCAGGCGGACGGCGGCCTCCGCCGCACGGCGGAGACGTCCGCCATGAATCCTGCGGACCTCTGCGCGCTGGAGGCCGCCCGCCTGTTGGCGCCCATCGGAGAAGGGGAGGTCTGCGTGTTCTCCATGGGGCCGGCCGGCCCCGTACAGAATCTCCTGCAGGAGGCCGCCCGGCTGGGTGCGGACTGCCTGTATCAGATCAGCGACGGGCGGTACGCGGGCTCCGACACGCTGGCCACGGCCCGGGTGCTGCAGCGGGCGCTGGAGGTGTACGGTCCGTTTGACCTGGTGCTCTGCGGCGAGCGGGCCGTGGACGGTGAAACCGGCCAGGTGCCGGGCATGCTGTCGGCCCTGCTGGGCTGGCCGTGCGTCAACGGCGTCGTGGCCGTCCGGCTGGGAGACCGGGAAGCCGTCTGCAGCAGCCTGACGGAGACGGCCCGGGAGACGCTGCGCATGCCGCTGCCGGCGGTGCTGGGGATCTCCTGCGGCATGGAGGGCCTTCCGCCGGTCGCCGTGCCGAGCCTGCAGATGCTGCGGCGCGCGCAGTCGATCCGCCCGCAGCTGGTCTCCAACGACGACCTGCAGCTGCCGCCGGACCGGGTCGGCAGGGCGGGGTCGCCCACCAGCGTGATCCGGACGACGGCTGCCGCCTGGGGAAGGGCATGCCTGCGGCTGACGACGCCGGAGGCAGGCGTTGCCGAGACGATGGCCAGCCTGAATGGAATTGGCCCGACGGGAGGCGCGGAATGAACGATGCGATTTGCGTATGGCTCCTCTGTCGGGAAGCGAACGGCGTGCCGGATGGGCCGTCCTGGCAGCTCCTGGAGGCGGCGGAGCGGATACAGGCGCCGGCAGGCACTACATTCGTGCCGGTGTTCCTGGAGGAGCCGGCGGCCCGGCTTCCGGCAGGAATGGAGCACTGCCTTGCGCTGCGGAGCGGCCCAGTCGCCTGCAGCCAGGCCAGAAGGCTGGCGGACGCGGTGCGCCAGGAGCGCCCGCAGATCATTCTGGCGCCGGCCACGGTCTGGGGCAGGACGCTCACAGCGATCACCGCGGGCCTGCTGGAAACCGGGCTGGCGGCGGACTGCACCGGGCTGTCGATCCGTGGGGACGGCCTGCTGCTGCAGACCCGGCCGGCATTCGGCGGGCGGCTGCTGGCAGAGATTCTCACGCGGGAGGCCCGGCCCCAGATGGCGACCGTGCGCGTGGGCGGCGCCTGGCAAACGCACGACCTGGTCCCGGCGTGCCCGCGGTTCCTGATGACGGCGCAGGCGCCCCCAGCGGACGTCGTGCTGCTGGCGCGGGAAGCGGCGGACAGCGGCGGCGTCTCCCTGGCTGCGAGCCGGATCGTGGTGGCGGGCGGCCTCGGCGTCGGCTCCCGGGAGCATTTCCAGCTGCTGCGCCGGCTGGCGCGGCGGATGGGGGCGGCGGTGGGCGCCTCCCGCAGCGCGGTCAACGCCGGCTTTGCGCCGTATGCCTGCCAGGTCGGCCAGTCGGGCCATACGGTGCAGCCGGAGCTGTACCTGGCGATTGGAATTTCCGGCGCGGTGCAGCATCTGGCCGGCATGAAAAATGCCCGCCGGATCATCGCGGTCAACTCGGACCCTGGCGCGCCGATCTTCGACAATGCCGACGTCGGCGTGGTCTCGGACTGGCGGCCGTACGTGGAGGCGCTGCTGGCAGAGCTGGAACGGCAAGGCTTTGAGAACGGAAAGAACCACCAGCCCCTGGTGGGCGGACAATCATAAAGAAAGGAAGGATCCCTGATGAAACGGAACGAGCCCCTGCGGTACGAGGACCTGACACTGGACAAAGCCAAGGAGATTGCAGATCAGCGAGGAATCATCCTGGTTCCCGCTGCGACGACGGAGGGCCACGGGAACCACCTCCCGCTGAGCACGGATTCCCTGATTGCGGAGTACCTGTGCGGTGAGCTATCCAAGCGCACGGGTCTGCCGGCCATGATCCCGTCGCCGATCCGGCTGGGCTGCTCCCCGACGTTCCACTACGACACCAACGGCAACCCTATGTACGGCACGCTGGCGATCCGGCATTCCACGATGCATGCGCTGGTCAGCGACCTCTGCCGCGGACTCTGGGCCAGCGGCTTCCGGAAGATCATCTTCGTCCAGTCCCACGGGCAGGAGTGGAACTTCCAGACCATCGTCCACGAGGTGGCGACGGAGCTCCGCCGGGAGGGCATCCACCTGTTCATCGTCGGCGCGACCTACTGGGAGCTCTGCCGCAAGGAACTGGAGGCGTACGTTACGGCGCCCTTCTGGCACGCGGACGAGTGGGAGACCAGCGCCGTGAAGTGCATCCGGCCGGAGCTGGTCGCAGAAGCGTCCATCGAGGGGATGAACCGCACCATTCACTTCGACAGGCGGATCATGAAGCGGTCGGTCTGCATGGACGAGAGCGACGCCTTCGCCGTGCAGGACGTGGCCTCATGGGTCAACATCCCGGTCCCGGGCGAGCTGCACAGCGGCGGCGTGGGCACGAAGGAGAGCATCCAGTCGGCCACGGCGGAAAAGGGCGAAAAGGTGCTTGCCGCCGCCATTGAGAAGTATCTGATGCTGCTGCGCGATCTGGAGCAGTATTACGCTCCCGGCGAGGTCCCGGGCATCGATGTGACGGAGCGCGCCGCGGAGCCGCGCTTCCAGGTGGACTATTGAGCAATGCGGCGCATCGGCCGGATGACGGTCGGTGCGCCGCGCGGACGGTTTGCGGAAGGAGGCGAAGCCTTGCAGTACGTATTGGGCGTGGACATCGGCTCCAGCGGCATGAAGCTCTCATTCCTGGGGCAGGACGGCAGCATGCTGGGGCCGTACGGTGTGGAACTGAAGACGGGCTTTCCGGCGCCGGGCTGGGCGGAGCAGGATCCCGACGACTGGTATCGTGCGCTCTGCAGCCTGCTGCCGCGGTCGCTCCGCGAGGCGGGCCTGCACGGAGGCGACATCACGGCAGTGGCGGTCGACGCCGCCACCCACACCACGGTGCTGCTGGACGCGGACATGCGGCCGGTGCGCGATGCCATTATGTGGAACGATCAGCGCAGCGCGGCGGTGGCGGAGGAGTGCGCGGCGGCCTGGGGGGATGAGATCTACCGCCGGACGTACCACGCGCCGAGCGCCATGTGGAGCCTCTGCCAGATGCTCTGGGTGCGCAGGCAGGAGCCGGAGCGGTGGCGCCGCGTCCGGAAGCTGCTGTTTGCCAAGGACTACCTGCGCTGGCGCATGGGCGGCCGGTACGTCACGGACGTGATCGACGCGCAGGGCAGCATGCTGCTGGACATGGCGACCATGGCCTGGGATCCATTCCTGTGCGGCCTGGCGGGGCTGGAGCCGGCGTGGCTGCCGGAGATCCTGCAGCCCTGCGACCCGGCGGGGGCGGTCAGTGCCCGGTGCGCAGAGGAGACCGGCCTGCCGGCCGGCATCCCGCTGTATGCCGGATCGTCGGACACGGTGATGGAGCTGCTGGCGGTGGGGGCCATTCACCGGGGGGACGCCACCATCAAGCTGGCCACGTCCGGCCGCATCTGCCTGATTACGGACCGGGCGTGGCCGGACCCGCTCCTGGTGAACTACCGCCACGTGGTGCCGGGGCTCTGGTATCCCGGCACCGGGACCCGCAGCTGCGCCACGTCGCTGCGCTGGTTCAAGGACTGCTTCTGCGGGGCCGACGCACGGGCGGCGGCTGCCGCCGGCGAGAGCATCTATGACGTGCTGGACCGGGAGGCGGCCTCCGTGCCGGCGGGGGCGGAGGGGCTCCTGTTCCATCCGTATCTGCTGGGAGAATTTACGCCGTATCAGGATCCAAATCTGCGCGGCAGCTTCACAGGCATCAGCATGAAGCACACCCGGGCGCACTTCGTCCGGGCGCTGATGGAGGGCTGCGCCTTTTCCCTGCTGGACTGCCGCGGTGCGCTGGAGCGGATGGGCCTTGCAATGCCGGAACGGTTCTCCATCATCGGCGGCGGCGCCGCGGGGACCGTGTGGCGCCAGATCGTGGCCGACGGTTTCCAGTGCGTACTCTCCCGGCCGGCGTACAGCGACTCCTCCCGCGGGAGCGCGATCCTGGCCGCGGTGGCCTGCGGGATGTTCCGGGACTTTGAGGAAGCGGTTTCCGTGTGCGAAAACCCGGCGACGGAGGTGCTGCCGCGGCCGGCATACGGTGCGTTTTATCGGGAGCTGTTTGCGCTCTATCGGGAAGTCCACGACCGGCTGGCGGAGCTGTATCCGCGGCTGACGGCGTTGCGCCCGCCGGCAGAAGCTCCGACATTGCACAATTGACGGGAACAGGGGCGGGAACCGTTCGGTTCCCGCCCCTGTGTGTTTGGAAGCTGCCGGAGAAGTCGTTCCGGCCGCTCACTCCGGGGCCTCGGCCGGGAGCGGTGTGGGGTTGCCGGTGCCGAAGCTGCGGATGACGGCGGCCAGGACCTGGATTTTCCGGTCGGTCAGGACGGCGCGGAACGCCTCCCGGCTGTTGGTGAAGTGGGCCTCCAGCGCGGCCAGGGCGCCGTCCAGGTCCCGGGCCAGCAGGGCGTCCAGCAGCGCCTGGTGCTCCCGCACCGTGGCTGCCGGGCGGCTGGGGTTGACGAGGTTCAGCCAGCGGACCCGCTGCATCTGCAGCCGCATCCGCCCCAGGATCTCGCAGATGCGCCGGCTGCCGGAGTACTCCGCCAGCAGCTGGTGGAAGGCGTCGTCGCAGCGGAAATGCTCACCGGTGCTGTCGAAGTCGGCCGTTTCCGCGATCTGCCGGTGCAGCGCCGTCAGGGCGGCCGCCTGGTCGTCGGCCAGCCAGCCGGCGGCGGCAATCAGACGGATGGCCTCCCCCTCCAGGGCCAGACGGACGTGGAGAATGTCGGCCGCATCGTCGAACGTGATGGGGGAGACGCGGATTTTTCCGTTCCCGTCCATTTCAATCAGGCCATCCATCTGCAGCAGCAGGATGGCCTCCCGGATCGGTGCGCGGCTCATGCCCAGCTCCTGGGCCAGCTGGCTGTCGGACACCAGCATGTCGGGGGCCAGATCGTAGGCGATGATCCGGTCACGGATTGCCCCGTAGGCGACGGCCACCTGAGAGTTGTCCTTCCGCTTCATGCGCTTCACCCCTTCCGGTTTTCTACATTATCATAGTCGGTTTCCCTCAAAAATGCAATTGCATTTTTGTCGACAAAGCATCTTGATTTGCGTAGACGAAAATGGTACGATACGATCAGCTGAGATTACAGATTCCGCGCAGCCCCGGGCCATCTGCACCGCAGAGCCCGGGCGCAGCGGCGTGCAGGGAGGATACCGCAATGCAGAAAGCAGACATTGGCCTCATCGGCCTGGCCGTCATGGGGGAGAACCTGGTGATGAACATGGAGTCCAAGGGCTTCACCGTGGCCGTCTACAACCGTACCGTGGAAAAGGTCGACGCATTCGTCAACGGCCGTGCGGCCGGAAAGCATATCATCGGCTGCCACAGCCTGCAGGAGCTGGTGGACAGCCTGGAGAAGCCGCGCAAGGTCTTTATGATGGTCAAGGCCGGCCAGGCCGTGGACGACATGATCGACCGGCTGCTGCCGCTGCTGGACGACGGCGACGTCCTCATCGACGGCGGCAATTCCCACTTCCCGGACACCGACCGGCGGACGCGGTACGTGGAGTCCAGGGGCAAGCTGTACGTGGGCACCGGCGTGTCCGGCGGCGAGGAGGGGGCCCTCAAGGGCCCGAGCATGATGCCCGGCGGCAGCCCGGCGGCGTGGCCGGCCGTGAAGCCGATCTTCCAGGCCATCTGCGCCAAGGTGGAGGATGGCAGCCCCTGCTGCGACTGGGTGGGCGGGGGCGGCGCCGGCCACTTCGTCAAGATGGTCCACAACGGCATCGAATACGGCGACATGCAGCTGATCTGCGAGGCGTACCAGCTGATGCGCGACTACCTGCGGATGACCGACGACGAGATGCACGAGGTCTTTGCCCGGTGGAACGAGGGCGACCTGGACTCGTACCTGATCGAGATCACCCGGGACATCCTGGCCTACAAGGACACCGACGGCCAGCCCCTGGTGGAGAAGATCCTCGACTCCGCCGGCCAGAAGGGCACCGGCAAGTGGACGGGCATCGCGGCCCTGGAGGAGGGCGTGCCGCTGACGCTCATCGGCGAGGCGGTGTTCGCCCGCTGCCTGTCGGCCATGAAGGACGAGCGCGTCCGGGCCGCGGCGGCGTTCCCGCGGGAGATCCCGCCGTTCACCGGCGACCGGGACGCCTTCGTGGAGCAGATCCGCCAGGCGCTGTTCGCCTCGAAGATCATCTCCTACGCCCAGGGCTACACGCTCATGCGCGAGGCGGCCGGGACGTACGGCTGGAAGCTGAACTACGGCGGCATCGCCCTCATGTGGCGCGGCGGCTGCATCATCCGCAGCGTCTTCCTGGGGAAGATCAAGGAGGCGTACGACCGGAACCCGGCCCTGGAGAACCTGCTGCTGGACGACTACTTCCGCGGCACGGTGGCGAAGCTGGTGCCGGCGTGGCGCGCCGTCTGCGCGGCGGCCCTGGCCAGCGGCGTGCCGGCCCCGGCCATGACGTCGGCCCTGAGCTACTTCGACGGATACACCTCCGCCCGCCTGCCGGCCAACCTGCTGCAGGCCCAGCGGGACTACTTCGGCGCCCACACGTACGAGCGGCTGGACGCGCCCCGCGGCCAGTTCTTCCACACCAACTGGACCGGAGAAGGCGGCAACACCACCGCCAACACGTATAACGCCTGAATCGTCGGAAAGGAAGAAAAATCATGGAGATTGTCAGAACATCCGCCGCCGAGGGCGGCCTGACCCGGGAGGAGATCCGGGCGGCGCTGGAGGAGTCCATCGCCGGAAGAACGCTGCGCCGCGTGCTGATCATTCCGCCGGACTTCACCCGGTGCTACTCCAACGCCGGCCTGATTACGAACCTGTACTACCACATGCTGACGGAGCGCGGCTGCGAAGTCGACATCCTGCCGGCCTTGGGCAGCCACATGCCGGTGACGGAGGAGGAGGCCCGGCAGATGTTCGGCGACGTGCCGTTCAGCCGCTTCCTGGTGCACAACTGGCGCACCGACGTGGTGAAGATCGGCGAGGTCCCCGGCGACTACCTGCACGAGATCACCGAGGGCCTGTGGAACGACCCCGTCAGCGTGGAAATCAACCGGCTGGTCATGGACGAGAAGTACGACCTGATCCTCTCCCCCGGCCAGGTGGTTCCCCACGAGGTCATCGGCATGGCCAACCACTCCAAGAACCTGTTCGTCGGCGTCGGCGGCAGCGACATGATCAACAAGAGCCACATGGTCGGCGCCGTCTACGGCATGGAGCGGATGATGGGCAAGGACTTCACGCCCGTCCGCAAGCTGTTCGACTACGCCCTGGAGCACTTCCTGAAGGACCGGCCGATCCTCTTCGTGCTGACGGTCTGCACGGCGCCCGGCGGCGAGATCCATGAGCACGGCCTCTTCATCGGCGACACCCGGAAGGTGCTGGAGGACGCCATCGCCCTTTCCCAGGAGAAGAACATCGACTTCGTGGAGCACAGCCTGAAAAAGTGCGTCGTCTACCTGGACCCCGCCGAGTTCAAGACCACGTGGGTGGGCAACAAGTCCATCTACCGCACGCGCATGGCCATGGCCACCGGCGGCGACCTCATCATCCTGGCGCCGGGCGTGAAGAAGTTCGGCGAGGACGCGCAGATGGACGCCCTGATCCGCAAGTACGGCTACAGCGGCCGCCTGCAGATCCTCGAGCAGTTCCAGAAGCCGGAGAACCAGGATCTGCGGGACAACATGGGCGCCGCGGCCCACCTGATCCACGGCTCCTCCGACGGGCGCTTCCGCATCACGTACGCCGTCAGGCAGATCAGCCAGGAGGAGATCGCCGGCGTCGGCTTCCAGCCGGCGGACTACGACGAGATGGCGCGGCGGTACGACCCGGCGAAGCTGCGGGACGGCTACAACGTCCTGCCGGACGGGGAGGAGATCTACTTCATCTCCAACCCCGCCCTGGGCCTCTGGATCAGCCGGGAGAACTTCTGAATCACACGTACGAACCGGGCCCTGCCGCAGCGCGGCAGGGCCCGGCAGACTGTCGAAAAACCGCTCCGGCCGAAGGATTCGGAGGGAGGGAAAGTGTGAAAGGCTGCTCCGCAGAGCGTGCCGGAGCGCAACCGCCCGCCGCGCGGGCGGCGCTTGGC
>CAJFNY010000100.1 GCA_904395865.1 uncultured Oscillospiraceae bacterium | reverse complement strand
TGCGCCACAGGCGCCAGGTCCATGACCTCCTGGACGTTGCCCTCGGCCAGCATGGCGAAGCCGGTCTGGCGGCAGGCCATGACGTCCGAATGGTCGCCGAAGATGTTCAGCGCCTGGGTGGCCACCGTACGGGCCGAGACGTGGAACACCGCGGGCAGCAGCTCGCCGGCGATCTTATACATATTCGGAATCATCAGCAGCAGGCCCTGGGACGCCGTGTAGGTGGTCGTCAGGGCGCCGGCGGCCAGGGAGCCGTGCACCGTGCCGGATGCGCCGGCCTCGGACTGCATCTCCGCCACCTTGACGGTGGAGCCAAAGATGTTCTTC
The DNA here is from genome assembly GCA_904395865.1 of uncultured Oscillospiraceae bacterium. Taxonomy (GTDB): domain Bacteria; phylum Bacillota; class Clostridia; order Oscillospirales; family Oscillospiraceae; genus Avoscillospira_A. The sequence continues at coordinate 27,307 of CAJFNY010000100.1, read as the reverse complement.
TGACCAGCGGCAGACCACTGGTCCACGTAGTCGGCCATGGGGCTGGAGGGCGTAATGGGATAAATGCCCGCCACTTCCGTAAACGCATACGACACGTATGCCGCGGCGTTGTTGCCGTCCATGGTCTTAAAATGTCTGGACAACGTTCGGATACCTCCTAAAAAATGTTGTTTGCTCAATCAAGTTGATTCTATCACAATTTTCTCATCCTGTAAATCTTCAAATTCGTTTTTTCTCCGGATATTTTGCGTGCCGCCGGAGGGGACAACAACTGTTTGAATTTTCCCTCTGAATGCGGTATAGTATTCCCATACAGCCTGACAAAAGGGGGGAGGGGCATGCTCTGCAGCGTGCGCTCCCTGGGCCTGACGGGCATCACCGGCTATGAGGTTCAGGTGGAGTGCTACATATCCAACGGCCTGCCGGGCTTCGACGTGGTGGGCCTGCCCGACGCGGCGGTCCGCGAGGCCCGGGAGCGGGTCCGCGCGGCGGTGAAGAACTGCGGCTTCCGCTTTCCGGTCAGCCGGATCACGCTGAATCTGGCCCCGGCCGGCACGAAGAAGTCCGGCACCATCTACGACCTGCCCATTCTTCTGGGCATCCTGGCGGCCACCGAGTGCGTCCGGCTGCCCAAGGCCCCGTCGGCCTTCCTGGGTGAGCTGAGCCTGGAGGGGACGCTCCGGCCGGTCGCCGGCGTGCTGCCCATGGCCCTGGCGGCCCGGGACGCCGGAGTGGAGGCGCTGTACGTCCCGGCACAGAACGCCGCCGAGGCCACCCTGGCCGAGGGGCTGACGGTCTACCCGGTGAAGGACGTGCGGCAGCTGGCGGCCCATCTCTCCGGGGAGGCGCCCATTGCGCCGGCCGCGCCCTGGACGCCCGGAGAAGCCGCCGGCCCCAGGCTGGACTACGCCGACGTCAAGGGCCAGCAGACGGCCAAGCGTGCCCTGGAGATCGCCGCCGCCGGCGGCCACAACGTGCTGCTGGTGGGCCCGCCGGGCTCCGGCAAGAGCATGCTGGCCAAGCGGCTGCCGTCGATCCTGCCGGCCATGGGCCGGGAGGAGGCCCTGGAGGTCACGAAGATCCACTCGGTCATGGGCCTGCTGACGCCGGAGGCGCCGCTGATCACCAGCCGGCCCTTCCGCAGCCCGCACCACACCATCTCCGCGGCCGGCCTGGCCGGCGGCGGCAGCACGCCGCGCCCCGGCGAGATCTCCCTGGCCCATCGGGGCGTTCTGTTCCTGGACGAGCTGCCGGAGTTCCGGAAGGACACGCTGGAGGTCCTGCGCCAGCCTCTGGAGGACGGCGTCGTGACCATCTCCCGGGTCAGCGGCTCCGTGGCGTACCCCAGCCAGTTCATGCTGGTGTGCGCCATGAATCCCTGCAAGTGCGGCTGGTACGGGGACCCGTCGGGTCGCTGCACCTGCTCAAAGGCCGCGGTGGACGGCTACCTGAGCCGCATCAGCGGCCCGCTGCTGGACCGCATCGACCTGATCGTCGAGGTGCCGGCGCTGCCCTTTTCCGAGCTGTCGGCCGGCGCGCCGGCCGAGCCCTCGGCGGCCATCCGGGCGCGGGTGGAGGCGGCCAGGGCCTGCCAGCGGGCCCGCTTCGGGGAGGACGGCGCCAACGCCCGCATGGGCCCGGCCGACCTCCGGACCCACTGCCGGCTGGACGAGCCATCGGCGGAGCTGATGCGCGCGGCCTTCGACCGCCTGCAGCTGACGGCCCGGAGCTACGACCGCATCTTAAAGGTGGCCCGCACCATTGCCGACCTGGCCGGCAGCGAGGCCATCGCCCCGCCGCACATCGCCGAGGCCGTCCGCTACCGCACCTTCCGCATCGGCGGCCAGTAGCCGCCGGAAACCGTGAAATCGTGGAATCTATGGAATATGAGGGAAAGCTATGAACGAGATGTTTCTTCTGAAGCTGGGCGAGGTGGTCCTCAAGGGGCTGAACCGCGGCGCCTTTGAGAACCGGCTCAAGTCCAATCTGGCCCGCCGCCTGCGTCCCTATGGGAGTTTTAATGTATATATCGCCCAGTCCACGGTCTACGTGGAGCCCAACGACGACGGCTGCGACGTGGACGGCGCCTGGGACGCCTGCCACACGGTGTTCGGCCTGGCATCCATCTGCCGCTGCCGTCCCTGCGAAAAGAACACCGACGCCATCCTGGCCGCCGCGGTGGCGTACCTGGGAGACGACCTCTCCCAGGCCGCCAGCTTCAAGGTGGAGTCGAAGCGGGCGGACAAGCGCTTCCCGCTGACCTCCATCCAGCTGTCCCAGGAGATCGGCGGCCGGCTCCATGAGGCGTTCCCCCACGTGGCGGTGGACGTCCACCATCCGGCGTACACGGTCTACGTGGAGGTGCGCGAGCACGCCGCCTACGTCCACGGCCCGGCGGAGCCCGGCGCCGGCGGCCTGCCCACGGGCATGGGCGGCCGGGCGGCCTGCCTGCTCTCCGGCGGCATCGACAGCCCCGTGGCCGGATATATGATCGCCAAGCGCGGCGTGGAGCTGGAGTGCGTCCACTTCTTCTCGTATCCGTACACCTCGGAGCGGGCCAGGGAGAAGGTCCTGGAGCTGGCCCGGCTCATGACCCGCTGGTGCGGGCGGATGACCGTGGACGTGGTGGGCTTCACGAAGATCCAGGAGGCCATCCGCGACCAGTGCCCCGAGGAGTACTTCACCATCATCATGCGCCGCTTCATGATGCGCATCGCCGAGCGCATTGCCCGGGAGCACGGCTGCAAGGCGCTGATCACCGGCGAGAACCTGGGCCAGGTGGCCAGCCAGACCATGGAGGCCATGGCCGTCACCGGAGCGGTGGTGGGCCTGCCGGTGTTCCAGCCGCTGATCGGCATGGACAAGGAGGAGATCGTGGCCATCGCCCGGCGGATCGGGACGCTGGAGACGTCCATCCTGCCGTACGAGGACTGCTGCACGGTGTTCACCCCGCGGCACCCCAAGACGAAGCCGGTCCTGGCCGAGGTTGAGGCCATCGAGGCGGCCATGGACGTGGAGGGCCTGATCGCCGACGCCCTGGCCAACACCGAGAAAGTGACGGTGCGGTACCATGACGGCGCCCGCTGACGTGCTCCGGCTGCTGCTGGAAAAGGAGAAAACCGTGGCCACCGCCGAGTCGTGCACCGGCGGCCTGCTGGGCAAGCTGCTGACCGACGTGCCCGGCAGCTCGGCGGCGTACCTTGGCGGCGTCATCAGCTACACGTGCCCGGTGAAGGAGCGGCTGCTGGGGGTGGACCCGGAGACGCTGCGGGAGCTGGGGGCCGTGTCCAAGCCGGTGGCGCGGCAGATGGCCGAGGGCGCCCGGACCCGCATCGGCGCCGACTTCGGCGTCGGCATCACCGGCCTGGCTGGCCCGGATTCGGACGGATCCGGGAAGCCCGTGGGGCTCGTCTACGTGGCCCTGGCCGGCGACGGCTGGACCGTCTGCGACGAGCTGCACCTGCAGGGGGACCGGGCGGCAATCCGCGAGGCCGCCTGCGGCCGCGCGCTGCAGATGCTGGCCGACGCGCTGGCGTAGCGGGGGAGGTACGGCGATGCGGATTCAGATTCTTTGCGACAGCTGGTGTGACTTCACGCCTTCGGAGCGGATCAGCTCCACGTTCCGGCGGATCCCGGCCACTGTGACCGTCGGCGGCCGCAGCTTCACCGACGGCGACGACTTCCGCCCGGCGGAGCTGCTGGCGTGTCTCAGGGATGGGCAGACGCCCGAGCTCGTGCCGCCCACGGCCCGGGATTTCCTGGCCGCCGCCGACGACGCGGCCGAGGAGCTCTACATCCTGACGGCTTCCGCTGCCCTGGACGGGCAGTACGACGCGGCCTTCCAGGCCCGGAGGCTGCTGCTGGGCGAGCAGCCGGAGCGCCGCATCCACGTGTTCAACACGCGGTCGGCCGGCGTCGGGGAGCTGCTGGCGGCCCGGCGCGTCAGCCAGCTCCAGCGCTCGGGCGATCCCTTCCGCCAGATCGTGGAGCGGGTGGAGGCGGAGATCCTCGCCAACCGCTGCTGTCTGCTGCCCGGGACGCCGGCCGGCCTTCGGCAGCTGGGTGCCGCGGTGCGGCCCGGCCGAGGCATCTACCGGATGAGCCTGGAGGGGCGCCCGGTCTGGCTCTGCGGCGGCCTGACGGACCGCGCGGCCGAGAAGCGGCTCGTCCGGCGGCTCGGCGGCGCCGGAAAGCCGGGCGGCACCTGCCTGATCGCCCACACCGGCTGCCCGGAGCGGGCGCGGCGGGTGGCCCAGCTGCTGCAGCAGCAGAAGCGGTTTTCCTCGATCCTGCTGACGGAGACGGGCGTCCGGATGACGCTGCTCCTGGGCCCCGGCGGCCTGGCGCTGGCGTATGATTGAAGAAGTCTGGTGCGCTGCACGACGCGGCCCCGCGGCTCTTGGCCGCGGGGCCGCGCTTCCATACGGTTTGGCTATGGACAGGCATTGCTTTTGGGCATTTGTCATTCTCCGGCCGAAGCGATATACTGGATTCGGAAAAGAGTCCGGCGCGGCGGAGGCTGCCGCCGGAGAAAGGAGCTGCTTGCAATGATGGAACGCAAGTTTCAGGATCTTCGCCTCTCGGCCCTGGGCATGGGCACCATGCGCCTGCCGGTGGTCGGCGGAGACGACGCGGCCGTCGACGCGGTGACCACCGAGCGGATGGTGGACTACGCCCTGGCCCACGGCGTCAACTACTTCGACACCGCCTGGGGCTACCACGGCGGCCATTCCGAGACGGTGCTCGGGCATGCGCTGGCCCGCCATCCGCGGTCCAGCTACTACCTGGCCGACAAGTTCCCCGGCTACGACCTGGCCAACATGGACAAGGTGGAGGCGATCTTCCAGGAGCAGCTGCGCAAATGCGGCGTCGACTACTTCGATTTCTACCTGTTCCACAACGTCTGCGAGATGAACATCGACGCGTACCTGGACCCCAAGTACGGCATCTTCGACTACCTGGTGGCCCAGAAGCGCAGCGGCCGCATCCGGCACCTGGGCTTTTCGGCCCACGGCAGCGTGGAGGTCATGCGCCGCTTCCTGGAGGCGTACGGCAGCGAGATGGAGTTCTGTCAGATCCAGCTGAACTACGTGGACTGGACTTTCCAGAATGCGAAGGGCAAGCTGGAGCTGCTGGCCGAATACGGGCTGCCGGTCTGGGTCATGGAGCCCCTGCGCGGCGGCTCCCTTGCGAAGCTGGCCGACGGCGACGCCGCGAAGCTGACGGCCCTCCGGCCCGATGAGAAGGTGCCCGCCTGGGCGTTCCGCTTCCTGCAGTCCCTGCCGCAGGTGACGATGATCCTCTCCGGCATGTCCGACGAGGCGCAGCTGCACGAGAACATTGAGACCTTCGCCACCGACCGCCCGCTGAATGACGCGGAGCGGGAGACGCTTCTGGCTGTGGCCGACGGCATGGTGAAGAAGATCGCCCTGCCGTGCACGGCCTGCCACTACTGCGTCAGCCACTGCCCCCAGGGGCTGGACATCCCGTCGCTGCTGGCGCTCTACAACGAGCACTGCTTCACCGGCGGCGGCTTCATCGCCCCCATGGCGCTGGCCGCCGTCCCGGAGGACAAGCAGCCCACGGCGTGCGTCGGCTGCCGCAGCTGTGAGGCCGTCTGTCCGCAGCAGATCAAGATCTCTGAGGCCATGGCCGATTTTGCCAGGCGGCTGCAGCCGTGATCTGAGCGGGGAGGAACAGAATGGAATACCGGATTCTGCCCCACGGTGGGGAGCGCATCGGCATCCTCGGCATGGGCACCAGTTCCATCGCCCAGGATGGCCTGCGGGAGGGAACCGCCACCGTGGAACGGGCGCTGGAGCAGGGCGTCAATTACTTCGATCTGGCCGCCGGAGAGGCGGACGCCTTCCGGATTGTCGGACAGGCCACGGCCGGCGCCCGGAAGCAGGTGTACTTCCAGCTGCACTTCGGCGCCGACTACACCTCCGGCAAGTACGGCTGGACGCTGGAGCCGGACGCCATCCGCCGCTCGGTGGACTGGCAGCTGAAACAGCTGGGCACCGACTACATCGACTTCGGCTTTCTGCACTGCCTCGATGAGCTGGCCGACTTCCGGAAGGCCTGCGACGCCGGCACGCTGGACCGGCTGCTGGAGCTGAAAAAGGCCGGCGTGGTCCGCCACATCGGCCTCTCGTCCCACACGCCGGCCGTGGCCCAGGCGGTGCTGGATACGGGCGTGCTGGACATGGTGATGTTCAGCATCAACCCGGCCTACGACTACCAGCACGGGGAGTACGCCATCGGCCGCGTCCAGGAGCGGCAGGCGCTGTACCGCCGCTGCCAGGCCGAGGGCGTCGGCATCTCGGTCATGAAGGCCTTCGCCGGCGGCCAGCTGCTCCAGGCCAGGACGTCGCCCTTCGGCCAGGCGCTGACCGAGTACCAGTGCCTCCAGTACGCGCTGGACAAGCCGGCGGTGATGACGGTGCTGCCCGGCGTCCGGAACCGCGCCGACCTGGAGCGGATCCTGGGCTTCCTGGACGCGCCGGCCGAGGCGCGGGACTATTCGGTGCTCGGCACCTTCGCGCCCCGGGATGCCGAGGGCGTCTGCGTCTACTGCAACCACTGCCAGCCCTGCCCGGCGGGCCTGGACGTGGGTCTCATCAACAAGTACTACGACCTGGCCAGGGCCGGCGACGCGCTGGCCCGCACCCACTATGAGACCCTGGAGCGCCGGGCCGGCGACTGCGTGGCCTGCGGCCACTGTGACAGCCGCTGCCCGTTTCGCGTGCGCCAGTCCGACCGCATGGCCGAGATTCGGGCGTACTTCGGGAGCTGATACCATCAACGCGCCGCGCGATTCCTGCGAATCGCGCGGCGCGTCAGCGTATCAGGGGGTGCCGATCAAACGAAAAAGAGGCTGGGGCGCTGCAGCTTCAAAACGCTGCAGACGATGACACCCACCGACCTGCCGCGGTCAGGGTTCCGGCTCCCGCGGGGCGGGGGGCCGGACGCCCAGCTCCCGCAGCATCTCACCCAGCTGGCCGACGGCCTCTGACCGCCGCCATCGAAGGACGGTCAGCACCAGGCTGCAGAGGAAAACCGAGACGCAGACCTCCGCCCCGTAGCGGAAGTGCAGGACCCGAAGCGCCAGATACAGGCCGCCCGTGGCCGCCAGAGAGGCGGCGCCGTACACGGCGACTGCCCAGCCGCGGATGGCGTTCCGGGAGAGCGCTTTGAAAAAGGCGTCCCAGCTCTCCGGCCGGAACCGGAGCCGGCGGCCCTTGGCGTACAGCAGCAGGAGCAGCAGCCCCAGGGACAGCGCCCTGCAGAGGAACGTCCGCGCGGCCACCAGCACGAGCAGGAGAATCAGCCGCACGGATCGGCCTCCTCTCCGCCGCGCCGCGCCGCCAGGAAGGCTGCGGCGATCTCCGCGGCGTCGGCAATGCACTGTTCGCAGGGGCGGGCGGCGTAGTACTGCGCCGTCCGCCCCGAGGGCGTCGGATCGTCGGGCCCCGGGGGCAGCCCCAGCAGCTCCCGGCACAGCAGCGTGCCGTGCCGCTCCCGGAACTGCGCCGCCAGCGCCTGGATCCGCCGGTAGTGGGCGGCCTTCGCGGCGCCGTCCGTGGGATCGTCGTACCCGGCGGCGATGCCGGCGATCAGGAACACGGCACTGACGGCGCCGCAGACCTCCCGCAGCCGCCCCATGCCGGCGCCGAAGGACGAGACCATCCGTGCCGCCCAGCCCGTCTCCAGGCCCAGCTCATCGGAAAAGGCCAGAAAGACCGACTGGGCGCAGTTGTAGCCCTGGCGAAACAGCGCGCGGGCCTGCGCGGCATGCTGATCCATGGAACATCCCTCCTCGTTGCTGGGTCTACGATACCGCACGGAGAAGGCCGTGTCAAGCCTGCAGCCCGGCGGTTTTGGGCCTTGTCATCGCGGGAGATTTGTGCTATTCTGGACGAAAGCAATGGAGACCGGCGACGGCAGGGGGGAATGGACGCTTGAAGATTTATGAGTCTGCCGAGAATTACCTGGAAGCGGTTCTGATGCTCCGGGAGCGGATCGGCCTGGTCCGCTCCATTGACGTGGTCAATGAGCTGGGGTATTCCAAGCCCAGCGTCAGCGTGGCCATGAAGAAGCTGCGGGAAAACGGCTACGTGGAGATGGACCACGAGGGCTACATCACGCTGACGCCGGCCGGCGAGGAGATCGCCAGCCGGATCTACAGCCGCCACCGGCTGCTGACGCAGTTTTTCATCCGCCTGGGCGTCAGCCCGGAGGTGGCCGCAGCCGATGCCTGCAAGATCGAGCACGATCTGAGCGATGAAACCTTCGAGAAGATCAAGGCCCATGCGCTGAAGCCAAAGGCTTCGCAGCCGTAGGGGATGAAACGAAAGAGACCGGGCAGCGGAATGGCTGTCCGGTCTCTTTCGTGAGACTGTCAAAAAACCGCTCCAGCCGAAGGATTCGGAGGGAGGGGATGTGTGCAGGGCCGCTCCGCAGAGCGTGCCGGAGCGCAACCGCCCGCTGCGCGGGCGGCGCTTGGCGCGGAGGCGGAACCGTCAGGGTTCCCCTGCGCGTTCAATCAAACCCGGATTTGCAACTTTTTGAAGTTGCAAATTCGTGGGCAGCTCGTCAAAAAATTCTCGTGAGAGACTTTTTTGACGAGCTGACGAAAGAGACCGGACAGTGGAATGGCTGTCCGGTCTCTCCCGTCTTTGAGAGGTGGTTAAAACAGTTGGATTCGATAGAAGCCGAGGATTGCCAGAAGGCTCTGGTAGAGCAGGATCCATACTGCCAGCTTCAGCAGCTGGTTGAAAACGTGGCGCCGCTGCTGGTCCGTCGGCGTGTAGACCGCGGCGTAGGCGGCCATGATCTGCGCGCCGTTGGCGTCGAACGGACTCATGGCGACGGCGTAGCTTCCCACGGCTATGCTGCTGACGAGCGTCTGCGCGCTGAGGCCCGGCATCACGTGAAGGATCTGCGGGATGGCGGCGATCAGCATGGGCTGCACGACGCTGGACGCGGAGGAGAAGATGGACAGCGCTCCGGCCAGAACCGTCAGAACTGCCGGCGTCAGCGTTTCGCTGGGCAGGACGGTCAGCACCCGGGATAGCAGCTCCATGCCGCCCAGCTGTGTGACAACGCCCAGCAGGCAGCTGATGCCGCCGATCATGATCAGGATCGAATACGGAATGCCCAGAACGGCCTGCTCCGGCTTTGCGAACTTCAGCAGGCACAGGAGCAGCGCACACAGGCAGGACGTAATGCCGATGTCAATGCCGAACGTCAGGTTGGCGGCTGCGATCATCAGATACGCCAGGATCGTACAGAGGCGGGCCCGATCCAGCACGATCGGCTCCTCTGACGGCTCTGCCTCAATTCTTGCCCGGTGCCAGCCGCAGCGGAAGTAGAACAGAAGAAACAGCGCGCTGTACGACAGGATGCACAGGACCGGAATGTTCCACGGGCTGATGGCCAGCCCGGCCTCGGACAGGTAGCCGTAGAGCATGATGCCCGGCGTGGTGTACGGTGAGAAGCAGCCGGCGAACATGGTGAACTCGCCGATCAGCACCACCTGGAGCACGTCGACCCGCAGGGAGAAGGCGATGGCGGCCAGCACCGGGATCAGCATGGAATGCAGGTTGAAGCCCAGGAGCTCCGCAGCAAGCATCAGCCCGTACAGCAGGAAGGGAAAGATCCGGGCGGCCCGCCCGCGGCAGATGGACTGGAGCTTCTGCGCCACGTACTGCAGCGTGCCGTTCTGCCGGGCGATCACCACCAGCAGCTGCATGGAGAACATGCGGACGACCAGCTTGATGTTGAAGCCTTCCAGAATGGTGTCCAGGTTCAAACCGTAGACGAGCCCAAGAATCATGGCGGCCGCCAGGGCGGCAAAGCCGACGTTGAGCTTCCGGAGGTTTGCGACGACGATCGTCAGCACGAGCGCGGACAGCGATACGACTGCACTGGTCATGGGGACACCCCCTGATCCGACCGCATGCTGCTTAAAACAGCTGGATTCCGTAGTAGCCGACGGCCGCCAGGATCATCTGCACCACGGCGTTGCCGACGGCCAGCAGCAGCAGGCGGTTGAACAGCCGCAAGCGGCTCTGTGCGTCCGGCTGATACACGGCGTCGTATGCTGTCATGACCTGCATGCCGGTGGTGGAGAGGGGACTGATGGCCGTGGCGTAGCTGCCGATACCGATGGTGGCCACCAGGCTCTGCACGCTCAGCGTGGTGAAGTGCTCGGCGATCGTGGGGATCATGGGGATCAGTGTCGGCTGCACTACCGAGGACGCCGAGGCCACCACCGACATGGCCGAGGAGATCAGGCTCAGCAGCGGCCGGACCAGCACGGCACTGGAGAGCTGGGTCACGGCGTTGGCCAACAGCTCCGGGCCGCCCAGCACCTGCATGACGCCGGTCAGCATCGTCATGCCGCCGATCATCAGCAGCATGGAGTAGGGCATTTCCTGGACGGCCGTCTTGTTGTCGCAGGCGCCGATCAGCATCAGCACCAGGTCCACCAGCAGGGCCATGGTAGCGAGATTCTGCCCGAGCACCAGGACGCCTGCAGCCATGACCAGGAAGCCCAGCAGCGTCAGCGCCTGGTGTACAGTGATTTTCGGAGCCGTGGCCTCACGTTTCGGCAGCGTGACAGCGCCGCCCTTGTGCCAGCCGAATGCGAAGTAAAACACAAAAAACAGGCAGGAGTAAGCAATGGTGGCCAGGATGGCGATGTTCCACCCGTTGATGGTCATGCCAGCCTCCTCCACGTAGGAATTGAAGAACCGGCCGGGTGAGGCGAAGAGAGCCTGCCCGCCGCCAAGCATGGCCAGCAGGGCCACGAAGATCAGCCGGATGACGTCGATCTTCATCTCGAAGGCCAGCGCCACCACCAGCGGGATCACCAACGAATTCAGATTCATGCCCAGAAACTCCGCGGCCACGAGACATACGTACAGGACGATGGGCATGAACCGAACGGCGCTGCCGCCGCCGATCTGAAAGATTTTGCCGGAGAGATAGCTCAGTGTGCCGTTGATTCTGGCGATGACTACCAGAAGGCCCATGGCGGCCGATTGGACGAACAGTGAGGTGTTGAAGCCGCTGAGCATGTCCGAGACTTCCAGACCGCCGGCCAGCATCAGGATGGCAGCGCCGGCCATGGCAGCAATGCCCAGGTTGATCTTTCGGACGTTTGAGATGACGATGACCAGAATCAGAACGACCAGAGAAAGAATTGCCAGTGCCATACAATACCTCTCTTTCTTCAAAAAGTGAAATCGATCGCGTTCGCCGAATCAGCCGATTGCGTCCGTATACGAAAGGACGACCGTCATGGCGACGTGCATGCCCTCATCCAGCGAGGCAAGATCCGCCCACTCCTCCGGCCTATGGGCGTTGCCGCAGCGGATGACGCCGACGGACGTAGCAGGGATCCCCTCGGCCAACGGGATGTTGGCGTCGGTAGAGCTGACGTCCATCTTGATGTCATCCCCCTGGTGATACTGCCGGATGATGGCCATGCAGCGGTCGAGAAGCTTCTGCTGTTCCGCCTCATCCACGTCGCCCCGGCAGGGACGGATCGCCAGCACCTCCACGTCGATCTGAATGCCCATACTGCGGTAGGCGTCCAGCACCTGCAGGAACATGGTCTCCATGGTCTCCAGGCAGGCGCGCTCCGCCGACCGGAATTCGTACAGGAAGCGGCACTCGTTGGCAATGGTGTTGACAGAGATGCCGCCGGAGATTTCGCCGACGTTGTACGTCGTCTTGGCCGCGTCCGGCGCCTTCATGGCGTACAGCGTGTCGATGATGGAGGCCGCGTAGCGAATGGCGTTGCGGTTGCCGAAATCACCGTACGAGTGGCCGCCTTCCGTGCGGACGGTGACGGCGTACCGCTGGGAGCCCACCGAACCGACCAGGCAGTGGGTCATGCCGCCGTCAAAGGTGATGAAATTCACCATGCGATCGCCGAAGTCCTTCACGATCTGCCGGGAGCCCTTGAGATTGCCCAGCCCCTCTTCGCCGGCGTTGGCCACGAAAAGCAGGCCGTAGGGGCCGGTGAGATTCTGCTGCGTGACGTAGCGGGCGATCATCAGCAGGACGGCCACACCGGCGGTATCGTCACCGACGCCCATGGCGTGAACCAGATCTCCCTCCTGGTTCCAGGTGATTTTCTGATCGGGAAACACCGTGTCCGTGTGGGCCAGAAAGGCCACGAGCGGCCGGTCAGCGCTGCATTGATAGGGATATACCACGTTGTTGGCTTCGTCGAGATAGGCGCCGCTGCAGCCGTTGTTTTCCAGCCACTGTTTGCAGAACAGAGCCCGCTCATACTCCTGATTGGAAGGAGACGGGATCAGCGTCAGAGTCTTCAGCAGAGCACGAAGCTCGTCCATGTGTGCCGCGATATAGGCGTCGGCATCTGCCGGAAGGGGATACGGATACATAAACGTCACCGCTTTCGTTGAGATTTTTGTGAGCTCACGATATGTGTATTATACCAACCGGCGGCGGTGCAGAGATATGGAGCAATTTCATCTGCACTTCTCAAATTTTCAGATTTTTTGACAATTGGCGCGTGAGAGGGTATACTTTGCAGTATCTAAAAATGCAGCATGGTGTCGGAGGAGGCGGAGAGATTGATTCCCCAGTCTTTTTTTCAGGAGGACTTCCGAAAGATGGCGTTTCCGGTCAGACTGGACGAGACGCTGGAGTCACAGCCGTGGCATTGGCATGAAGAGTTCGAGATTTTCTACTGCTGCCGGGGAAGTTTCGCGCTGGGGATGGACCTGCAGTTCCATCAGTTACAGGAAGGCGAGATGGCCATGGTGGCCGGACGCCTGATGCACTGTCTCCTGATCCAGCCGGAGGCAGAGGTATTTTCCATCAAATTCAGTCACAAGCTGCTGCGGAACAGCCCGCAGGAACTTCTCATTTTCCTCAGCCAGCAAAACCTGAGCACGTTCTGGACCGAGGCGGACAAGCGGCACGTGGGGCGGATCGTCACGGGGATTCGCCGGGAATTCCTCCGGCGGGAGCCGGGGTGGCAGTCTGCAGTATCCAGCCTGCTGTATCAGTTCCTGTCATACTCTGTGCGGCATCTCCCCCGCCAAGAGGACTGCGCCTTGCTTGGTACCCGACGCGGGAGCCATCAGATCTATGAGATCCTCCTCTACATTGCCGGGCATTACCAGGATGAGAACTTTTCCGTCCGGGACTGTGCCCGCCACTTCAATTTCAACAGCAATTACTTTTCCACGCTCTTTTCCAAGTCCACGGGCGTCACCTTCCAGCAGTATCTGAACTCGCTCCGTCTGCGGAACTTCGAGTACCTGCTGCTGAATACGGACGATCCCATCACCGAGATCTGCAGCCGCGCCGGCTTCTCCAGCGTCAAAACCCTGAACCGGCGGTTCCGTGCGGTCTGGAACATGACGCCGACTCAGTACCGCCAGCGCAACCGCAAATCTGCGCACCAGCGGCTTCCGGCCGCCGAAAGGCCCCTCCGGCCGAAGAAATCGGAAGGCGAGCGCGTGTGAGAGGCTGCGCTCCGGAGCGGGCCGAAGTGCGGCCGCCCGGCGGCTCCGCGCGGGTCGGTCGGGATCTGCAGAAACCGCGGGCGCGCCGCCTTCCGGGAGGGGCGGCGCGCCCGCGGTTTCTGCATGGTTCGCTGCAAATTCCGCGGGACTGCTGCGGAATTTTGCGTTATGTCGACTGATTCGGCACCTTCACGAATGAAAGAACTTCGGTTCGCGGCTGCGGAGCCATTTCCGGAAAAGAACGGGAAAGGCTTGGCAGTGAATGTGTTCCACTTGTTGAAAACCCTGTGGAGAGTGTGGAGAAGTCTTTGAAGCGGCGGCTGCATTTATTATTACGGTTAACGGCGTGTAAAATCAGCCGCCGCCGCCGGCGTGCAGCTGCTCGAAAAAGGCCCGGTTTTGCCGGCAGAGCGCGCTGTCCGGCCGGTATTGGGCGGCCGCCTCATTGAAGGCCGCGGCGGCCGCCGTGTCGCCCAGATGGTAGCTGCAGACGCAGAGCTGGAGCAGCGGCAGATATCCGCGGCAGTCGGGTACCACGAAGCCGGTTTCCGGCGGCGGCTGCCGCAGGGCCTGCTCGTACCAGAAGGCCGCGGCGTCCCACTGCTTCCGCGCGATAAAATACGCCCCCAGGGCGCAGCAGAGCTCCGGCCGCGGCGGTCCGTAGGCCAGTGCGCGGGACAGGGCGGGCAGGATCTGCTCCGTCTGCCCCAGCCGCTCCCGGCACGACGCCAGATCCAGCGCCGCCTGCACGCAGTCCTCCTTCCAGCCGCGGCCGTCATCCAGGAATGCGGTGAGCGCGTCGGCCGCCTCCGCGTCCCGGTCGTGGTACATCACCTCCCGGGCATAATAGAACTGCTCCCGGGGATTCAGCGGCCGCCGGCGGCGCAGTCCCTCCAGGATCCGGAGGTTCCGGTCCGGGTCCCCGGGGCCGGTCTTGCGGTGCGTCACGGCGGCGTCTCCGTGGCGGATGACACCGGCCGGCACGATGACCTCGTGGACGGCGCCCTCCCAGCGGAAGCCGGCGGCCCGGCGGATGAGCCGCTCCCGCTCGTACGTCAGAGCGGGTGTTCCGGTCTCGTCCACCGCGGCGTGGTAGGGGAGCATCACCACGTCCGTGTCCGGCGGCAGCGTCTTCTTGAGGGCGCGGAAGCGCTCCAGGTCGGCCGGCTCGATGACGTCGTCGGCGTCCAGCCAGAGGCAGTAATCCCGGGTGGCCAGCCGGAAGGACTCGTTCCGCGCCGCGGCAAAGTCGTCCCGCCACGGGAAGTGTGCCACGGTGGCGCCGAACCGCCGGGCGGCGGCCACGGTGCCGTCGCTGCTGCCGGTATCCACCACGATGATCTCGTCGGGCAGGTCGCCTGCCGACTGCAGGCAGCGGGGCAGCGTCTGCTCCTCATTCTTGACGATCATGCAGAGGCTGATGGTGATCACAGGCATTCCTCCCAAGGCTTGATGCCCCATTGTATGCGGCGGAGGGCCGCGCGGTGCCGTCCGGAAGCATCAGAATCCAACATAACCCCACATCCGCCGGCTGCCGCGGCGCGGGCGGGACCGGGGGCGGCGGGACCGGGGAATTGCGGCCGCAAAGCTCCCAAAGTCCTGCCAATGATTTTTTTTTGAAAACAGACGGTTTTTGGTTGACATTGTGTCTGGTCTGACGTACAATACAGCTGAAACAAATACAATGCAACATTTGATTGCGCTGCAGCCGATGGGCATTGGACTTCCGTCCCGGCCGCGCCGCGCGCCCGTCTGTGCGATTACTATGAAAGGGTGAAGTTTTCTGTGAAAACGAAAGCAGTCCGCCTCTATGGCAAGGAAGATCTCCGGCTGGAGGAGTTTGAGCTCCCGGCCATGCAGGAGGATGAGATCCTGGCCCGCGTGATTTCCGACAGCATCTGCATGTCCACCTATAAGGCTGCCGAGCAGGGCGCGGATCACAAGCGCGTCCCCAACGATGTGGCGGAGCATCCGACCATCGTCGGCCACGAGTTCTGCGGCGAGATCATCGAGGTCGGCGCCAAGTGGAAGGACCAGTTCAAGCCCGGCCAGAAGTTCGCCATCCAGCCTGCGCTGAACTACAAGGGCAGCCTGGCCGCCCCCGGTTACTCCTACCAGTATATCGGCGGCGACGCCACGTACGTCATCATCCCCCACGAGGTCATGGAGATGGGATGCCTGCTGCCGTACGAGAGCGACAGCTTCTTCGGCGGCTCGCTGACGGAGCCCCTGAGCTGCGTCATCGGCACGTTCCACGCCATGTACCACACGGTCCGCGGCTCCTACGAGCACTCCATGGGCATCCGCGAGGGCGGCAACATGGCCATCCTGGCCGGCGTCGGCCCCATGGGCCTTGCGGCCATCGACTATATCATCCACTGTGACCGCCGCCCCGGCTTCCTGGTCGTCACCGACATCGACGACGCCCGCCTGGCCCGTGCCGAGAAGCTGCTGAGCCCCGAGGAGGCCAAGAAGAACGGCGTCACCCTGGTCTACAAGAACACCCGCACCGGCGACACCGTCGAGGAGCTGCGGGCGCTGACCGGCGGCAAGGGCTACGACGATGTGCTGTGCTTCGCGCCGGTGGCGGCCGTGGTGGAGCAGGCGGACGCGATCCTCGGTGAGGACGGCTGCCTGAACTTCTTCGCCGGCCCGCAGGATCCGAAGTTCTCCGCAAAATTCAACTTCTACAACGTCCACTACGCCTCCACCCACGTGGTGGGCACCTCCGGCGGCAACACGTCCGACATGGTCGAGGCGCTGGAGATGATCGGCAAGGGCAAGCTGGATCCGTCGATCCTGGTCACGCACATCGGCGGCCTCAACTGCGTCATCGAGTCGGTGCTGAACCTGCCGAAGATCCCCGGCGGCAAGAAGCTCATCTACACCGGCATCGACATGCCGCTGACGGCCATTGCGGACTTCGCCGAGAAGGGCAAGACCGATCCCATGTACGCGGAGCTGGCCCGCTTGGTGGACAAGACCCACGGGCTCTGGAATGCAGAGGCCGAGGCGTACCTGCTGAAAACTTTGATGAAATAAATAGGAGCGTGTAGAAAAATGGCACAAGGCGTTTTGATGCCCAAGGCTGGCATCACCGTGGAATCCTGCATCATCGGCGAATGGAAGAAGAAGGTCGGCGACCAGGTCAACGTGGGCGACATCCTGTTCACGTACGAGACCGACAAGGCGGAGTTCGAGTGCGAGTCCACCGCCGCCGGCACCCTGCTGGAGCAGTTCTATCAGGAGGGCGACGAGGTGCCCTGCCTCGTCAATGTCTGCGCCATCGGCAACCCCGGCGAGGACGTCTCGGCGCTCCGCGGCGCCGGCTCGGCGGAGGCTGCTCCGGCTGCTGCTGCCGCTCCTGCTGCTGCCCCGGCTCCGGCCGCGGCCCCTGCCGCTGCCGCTCCGGCCGGCCCGGTGGCCCAGGCCGTGGTGATGCCCAAGGCCGGCATCACCGTGGAGTCGTGCATCATCGGCGAGTGGAAGAAGAACGTCGGCGATCCCGTTGCCGTGGGCGACATCCTGTTCACGTATGAGACGGACAAGGCCGAGTTTGAGTGTGAGTCCACCGCTGCCGGCACGCTGCTGGCCAAGTTCTATGAGAACGGCGACGAGGTGCCGTGCCTCATCAACGTCTGTGCCGTCGGCAATGCCGGCGATGCCTTCGAGTGCCTGCGGGGCGGCTCCGGCGGCCCTGTCGCCGGAGCGGAGGCTGCGCCCGCCGCTGCCGCACCCGCTGCCGCCGCTGCGCCTGCGGCTGCTGCGCCGGCCGGCCCGGCCGCCCAGGCGGTGATCATGCCCAAGGCCGGCATCACCGTGGAGTCGTGCATCATCGGCGAGTGGAAGAAGAACGTCGGTGATCCCGTTGCCGAGGGCGACATCCTGTTCACGTACGAGACGGACAAGGCCGAGTTCGAGTGCGAGTCCACCGCCTCCGGCACGCTGCTGGCCAAGTTCTATGAGAACGGCGACGAGGTCCCGTGCCTGGAGAACGTCTGTGCCGTGGGCAACCCCGGCGACGCCTTCGAGTTCCTGCGCCCCGGCTCCACCGAGGCTGCGCCCGCTGCCGCGCCGGCTGCCGCCGCACCTGCGGCTGCTCCGTCTGCCGCCGCGCCCGCCGCGGCCCCGGCCGCCATTTCCCCGCGTGCCAGGGGCCTGGCCCAGCGCTCCGGCGTCGACCCGGCTTACGCCACCGGCACCGGTCCCAACGGCCGCGTCATTGAGCGGGACATCCGCAAGCTCATGGAGGAGGGCGTACCCGCCCCGGCCGCTGCCGAGGCCCCGGCTGCCGCTGCACCGGCAGCACCTGCCGCGCCGGCTGCTGCCGCGCCCGCCGCTGCGGAGGCGGAGTACGAGGACGTGAAGTTCAGCGCCGTCCGCCGCGCCACGGCCAAGTCCATGATGAAGTCCCTGTCGACTTCTGCACAGCTGACGCACCAGTTCAGCTTCGACACCACCCAGATCCAGAGCTACCGGAAGATGCTCAAGCCGCTGGATCCGCCCATGGGCAAGATCTCCCTCAACGACATGGTCATGTTCGCCGTCAGCCGGACGCTGCTGGCCCATCCCGATCTGAACGCCAACGTGGTCGGCGACAATGTGGTCCGCCGCTTCCACCATGTGCACCTGGGCTTCGCCTGCGACACGCCGCGCGGTCTGCTGGTGCCCACGATCTTCAATGCCGACCAGAAGTCGCTGCTGGAGATCTCCATGGAGTGCAAGCAGCTGGCGGCCGAGGCCCGGGACGGCAAGATCAGCCCCGACAAACTCCAGGGCGCCACGTTCACCGTCACGAACCTGGGTTCCATGGGCTGCGAGGGCTTCACGCCGGTCATCAACCCGCCGCAGACCGGCATCCTGGGCGTCTGCAACATCCAGACGAAGATCCGCTCCGCCAAGGACGGCGTCATCGAGACGTATCCTGCCATGGGCCTGTCCCTGACCTTCGACCACCGCGTGGTGGACGGCGCCCCGGCCGCCCGCTTCATGCAGGAGCTGTGCAGGAATCTGGAGAGCTTCCTGACGCTCCTGGCCCAGTAAAGTGAGGTGCTGAATTGGAGAAGTACGATGTGATCGTCATCGGCGGCGGCCCCGGCGGCTACCTGTGCGCAGAGCGCGCCGCCGGCGGCGGCCTGAAGACGGCGCTGATTGAGAAGGAGCACCTGGGCGGCACGTGCCTCAACGAGGGCTGCGTTCCCACCAAGAGCCTGCTCTACTGCGCCAAGCAGTACGCCGCGGCAAAACACGGCGCCGATTACGGCGTCGTGACCGCCGACGTCCGCTACGACCACGCCGCCGTGGTGGATCGCAAGGCCAAGGTGGTCAAGAAGCTCGTCGCCGGCGTCGGTGCGACGCTGAGCTCCGTGGGCGTGCAGGTCTACATGGCCGAGGCGAAGATCCGCGGCCGCGGCGCCGACGGCACGTTCGAGGTGGATGCCGGCGCGGAGACGATCGCGGCCGACCGTCTGGTGATCGCCACCGGCTCCGTCACGGCCAAGCCGCCGGTGCCGGGCCTGCAGGCGGGGCTGGACTCCGGCTTCGTCCTGACGAACCGCGAGATTCTCGACCTGAAGGAGCTGCCCGAGTCCCTGGTCTGCATGGGCGGCGGCGTCATCGGCCTGGAGATGGCCTGCTACTTCGCCTCCGTCGGCGTCCCGGTGACGGTCATCGAGATGATGCCGAAGATCGCCGGGCCCACCGACCAGGCCATCTGCGACACGCTGATGAAGACGTACGGCCGGGAGGGCATGGTGTTCAAGCTCTCTGCCAAGGTGCTGGAGATCGGCACCGACTCGGTGACGTATGAGGACGCAGAGGGGAAGAAGACCCTGCGCTGCGGCAAGGTCCTGCTGTCCGCCGGCCGCCGGGCCGACGTGTCGGGCCTGAACCTGGAGGTGCTGGGCGTCCAGACGGAGCGCGGCGCCGTCGTCACCGACAGCCACATGTGCACCAGCGTCCCCGGCGTTTACGCCGTGGGCGACTGCAACGGCAAGCTGATGCTGGCCCACACCGCCTACCGTGAGGCGGAGGTGGCCGTGAACCACATGCTGGGGGTCAAGGACGAGATGCGCTACGGCGCGATCCCCTCGGTCATCTACACGAACCCGGAGGTGGCCAGCGTCGGTGAGACGAAGGCCAGCGCCGAGCAGAAGGGCCTGCACGTCAAGGAGGTCCAGGTGCCGATGCTCTATTCAGGCCGCTACCTGGCCGAGACCATGAACGGCGACGGCTTCTGCAAGCTGGTCTACGATCTGGACCGCAACTGCCTGGTGGGCGTGCACCTGATCGGCTCCTACGCCTCTGAAATCATCTACGGCGCGGCGCTGATGCTCGAAACCGAGCTGCCGCTGTCGCAGCTGAAAAAGCTGGTATTCCCGCACCCGACCGTCTGTGAGATCATCCGTGAAGCGCTGTTCAAGCTCTGACGACGGGTAAGCGAACTAAAAGAAAGGAAAGTCTTTGCTATGCCGAAATCTTTGTATGTCGATCCGGTAGCCACGAGAGCGCCCGGCAAAATCCATTTTGAGGACATCCCCGTCTGCACCTACAACAAGACCGTTGCCGACGAGCGGAAGAACTTCTCCGACGAGGACCTGATCCGCATCTACCGCGACATCACCATCCTCCGTGAGTTTGAGAACATGCTCAACCTCATCAAGACCCAGGCCCACTACAACGGCATCGACACCACGTATCCCGGCCCCGCGCACCTGTCCCTGGGCCAGGAGGCCTCTTGCGTCGGCGAGGCGTACCTGCTGGACAAGGACGACTATATCTTCGGCTCCCACAGAAGCCACTCGGAGATCCTGGCCAAGTGCCTGTCGTGCATCGAGAAGATGTCCGACGACGAGCTGATGAACGTCATGGAGAACTTCCTGGGCGGCCAGACCCTGCGCGCCGTGGAGAAGTTCGGCAAGACGGACAATGTCAAGGAGCTGGCCATCCGCTTCGTCCTGTACGGCACGCTGGCGGAGATCTTCGCCCGCGAGGCCGGCTTCCATCACGGCATGGGCGGCTCCATGCACGCGTTCTTCCTGCCCTTCGGCGTGTATCCCAACAACGCCATCGTCGGCGGCTCCGGCACCATCGCCACCGGCGCGGCCCTGTATAAGAAGGTCAATCAGAAGAAGGGCATCGTCGTCTGCAACATCGGCGACGCGTCCCTGGGCTGCGGCCCGGTGTGGGAGGCATTCAACTTCGCGGCCATGGACCAGTACCACACCCTCTGGGAGGAGGGCATGAAGGGCGGCCTGCCGGTCATCTTCAACGTGTTCAACAACTCCTACGGCATGGGCGGCCAGACCCGCGGCGAGACCATGGCGTACGACCTGCTGGCCCGCGTCGGCGCCGGCATCACGCCCAGCCAGATGCACGCCGAGCGCGTGGACGGCTGGAACCCGCTGGCCGTCATCGACGCCTACAAGCGGAAGCTGGAGCTGCTGAAGAAGAACGAGGGCCCGATCCTGCTGGACGTCGTGACGTACCGCCTGCTGGGCCACTCCACCTCCGACCAGAACGCCTACCGCACCAAGGAGGAGATCGAGGCCTGGCGCAGCTACGACCCGATCATCAAGTACCGTGAGGCCCTGGTGGAGGCCGGCGTCGCCGAGGATTCCCGCTTCGAGGAGATCCTCAAGGAGACGTCCGAGCGCATGACCATGATCTGCCGCGCCGCTTCCGACAAGGAGATCTCTCCGTACGTGGACTTCAACAAGGAGCCCGACTACGTGGCCAATCTGATGTTCTCCAACGAGCACGTCCGCTCCATGGACACCGAGTCTGAGATCCGCGTGACGACGCCCAAGGAGGAGAACTCCCGCTGGAAGTCCATCCAGACGAAGGAGCGCTTCGCGTTCAAGGACGGCCAGCCCGTCTCCAAGATGAAGGTCTACAACATCCGCGACGCCATCTTCGAGCCCATGTTCAACAAGTACTACGAGGATCCGACCCTGATCGCCTACGGCGAGGACGTCCGTGACTGGGGCGGCGCCTACGCGGTGTACCGCGGCATGATGGACTCGATCCCGTACTCCCGGCTGTTCAACGCGCCCATCTCCGAGGCGGCCATCGTCGGCACCGGCGTCGGCTACTGCATGTGCGGCGGCCGTGCGGTGGTGGAGATCATGTACTGCGACTTCATCGGCCGCTGCGGTGACGAGGTGTTCAACCAGATGTCCAAGTGGCAGGCCATGTCCGCCGGCATCCTGAAGATGCCGCTGATCATGCGCGTGTCCGTGGGCGCCAAGTACGGCGCGCAGCACTCCCAGGATTGGGTGGCGCTCGTCTCCCACATCCCGGGCCTGAAGGTCATGTTCCCGGCCACGCCGTACGAGGCCAAGGGCATCATGCAGGCGGCCCTCAACGGCACCGACCCCGTCATCATCTTCGAGTCCCAGCGCATCTACGACAAGGGCGAGGAGTTCCACGAGGGCGGCGTGCCCGCGGAGGAGTACGAGTGGGCGCCCGGCGCCGTCAACAAGGTCCGCGACGGCAAGGATCTGACGATCCTGACCATCGGCGCCACCCTGTACCGCGCCCTGGACGCGGCCAAGGAGCTGTCCGAGAAGTACGGCATGGAGGCCGACGTCATCAACATGCCGTCCCTGGTGCCGCTGGACTACACTGATATCATCGCGTCCGTGAAGAAGACCGGCCGCGTGGTGCTGGCCTCCGACGCCTGCGCCAGAGGCTCCTTCCTCAACGACGTGGCCCAGAACATCAGCTCCCTGTGCTTCGACTACCTGGATGCGCCGCCGGTGGTCGTGGGCGCCAAGAACTGGATCACGCCGCCGTACGAATTCGACGAGTTCTTCTTCCCGCAGGCCGAGTGGATCGTCGACGCCGTCAACGCCAAGGTCGTGCCGCTGCCCGGCTACGTCTCGAAGCTGACGCCCACCGATACGAAGTTCCTGGCCAACGCCAAGGCCGGCGTGTAACCATGGAGCTTGGGAGGGTCCAGGCCGTCCTGTTCGATCTGGACGGCACCCTCCTGGACACGGTCAAGGATATCGGCACAGGTGCGAATCTCGCCCTGTGCCGATACGGCTGTCCGGAGTACCCACTGGAGGCGTACCGCGCCTTCGTGGGCCACGGCATCCGCCAGCTGTTCCGCCAGGCCGTGCCGGAGGGCACCGATGAAGAGACGTATCAGCGCGTTCTCGATTTCTATCTCCGGTACTATCCGGAGCACTGCACCGACCACACGGAGATCTTCCCGGGAATTCCGGAGCTGCTGCGCCGCCTGGGCGCGGCAGGCTGCCGGATGGCCGTCATCACCAACAAGACGGAGGCCACAGCGGTCCGTGTCGTCCGGCATTTCTTCCCGGAGACGGACTTCGCCTTCATCTGGGGCCGGAACGATGCGCGGCCCCTGAAGCCGGACCCGGCCGCCGGGAAGCTGGCATGCGAGACGCTGGGCCTCGCGCCGGAGGAGATCGTGTTCTTCGGCGACGGGGACACGGACATGGCCTTCGCCGTCAACTGCGGCTTCGCCCCGGTGGCCTGCAGCTGGGGGTACCGGAGCCCCGACCAGCTCCGCGCCGCCGGCGCCGCCGCCGTGGTGGACACGCCGGAGCAGCTGTGGGCCATGCTGCAGGCATAAGAACGGTATTCCCAAAACCTCCGCCGCACCAGCGGCGGAGGTTTTTTTCTGCTTGACATATGTACGAAATCGGATATAATATAGATGTCCGATATCGTACATGGAGGTGCCGTTATGCATTATCTCCAACTGGGCGCGTACAACCATCTGGCCGGTGAAATCAACGCGCTGTACCATGAGGCGGCCGTACGGGCGGGGATCTCCGACAGCGTGCAGAACATTCTCTACGTGGTCTGCAGCCGGGACGGGCGCTGCCCGCAGAGCGAGATCAGCAAGCTGACGGGCATCAGCCGTCAGACGATCAACTCCGCCATTCGCCGGCTGGAACAGGACGGGATCGTCACCGTGGAGCCGGGGAAGGGGCGGAATACGGTGATCTGCCTGACCGAGCGGGGCGCG
This sequence comes from uncultured Oscillospiraceae bacterium, assembly GCA_904395865.1. Classification (GTDB taxonomy): domain Bacteria; phylum Bacillota; class Clostridia; order Oscillospirales; family Oscillospiraceae; genus Avoscillospira_A. Next base: position 3,790 of record CAJFNY010000100.1, on the reverse strand, counting down.
GCCTTCGCCGAGACGCGGATCCAGCCGCTGTTTGCGATGGAAAACCGGATCTGGAGCGAGTGGACGAAGGAAGAGCAGGCCCAGTACCTGGAGCTGACCCGCAAATACCGCGACGGACTGAAAACGTATCTGAACACTGTGTGGCAGACGCCTGCTGCCGGAGATGAGGACGATGAACCGAGAGAACAAGAGAAAACAGTATGAGAAGGGCTACTTCAAGACCCATCCCTGCCGCGACGAGTTCACCTGCCGCGTCTGCGGCCGGCCGGTGGTGCCGGCCGGCGCTGGCAGCGACCACCGGAACCACTGCCCCAACTGCCTGAGCAGCCTGCACGTGGACGTGGAGCCCGGCGACCGCGCCTCCGACTGCGGCGGCATCATGGAGCCGGTGGGTGTCTGGGTGCGGAAGCACGAGGAGTGGGCCATCATCCACCGCTGCCGGCGCTGCGGCCATCTGAGCTCCAACCGGGTCGCTGCCGACGACAATCCCATGAAGCTGATGTCCATTGCCATGCGTCCGCTGTCCCAGCCGCCGTTCCCGCTGGAGCGCATTGAGGAGATGACGGCGCTGATGGGCGGCGACGGCAGCCTGTACCGGCAGAAGCGCGGGTGAGGCCGCGGCAGCGCTTTTTTACGAGAATATTCGTTGCGATTTTCCGGCCGATGTGGTACGATAACAGTACGCAGAAACCGCAGACAACTTCCAGGAAACGAGGTAGCTTTTCATGATTAACCTGAAGGAGAAAAAGGGCTTCCTGTGCGACATGGACGGTGTGATCTACCACGGCGAGGTGCTCCTGCCCGGCGTCAAGGACTTCGTCAACTGGCTGGTGACGAACGACAAGAAATTCCTGTTCCTGACGAATGCCAGCAGCCGCAGCCCGCGGGAGCTGCAGATGCGCCTGGCCCGTATGGGTCTGGACGTGGATGAGAGCCATTTTTATACCAGCGCGCTGGCCACGGCCAAGTTCCTCCAGAGCCAGTCACCGGGCTGCAGCGCCTACGTGGTGGGCGACGCGGGCCTCTACAACGCCCTCTATGAGGTCGGCATCACCATCAACGACGTGAACCCCGACTACGTGGTCATCGGCGAGACCGTGAACTACAATTTCGACACCATCACCAAGGCCATGCGCCACGTGATGAACGGCGCCCGCCTCATCGGCACGAACACCGACCTGACCGGCCCGTCCGACACCGGCATCCTCCCGGCATGCCGCGCGCTCGTCTCGCCCATTGAGGTGACAACCGGCAAGAAGGCCTACTTCGTCGGCAAGCCGAACCCGCTGATGATGCGCACCGGCCTGCAGCTGCTGGGCGTCCACTCGGCCGAGGCCTGCATGGTCGGCGACCGGATGGACACCGACGTGATCGCGGGCATTGAATCCGGCATGGATTCGATCCTCGTCCTCACGGGCGTCACCAGCCGCCAGTCCATGGAGCTGTACCCGTACCGCCCCAAGCTGATTCTCGACGGCGTCGGCGACATCGCCCGCCTGGGTTCATAAGTGCAGAATGGCGTTCAGGGCCGCCCGGCAGCGCCGGGCGGCCCTCGCAGTTTCCGGAACGGCGGCCGTTGCAAAATCTGTCGAAATTTGATACGATAGAGCAAATGAGAAGGAGGCTCCCTGATGAAACGACTGACCGCTCTTTTGCTGACCGCCGTGCTCTGCCTGAGCTTCGTCCTGCCCACCGCCGCAGCGGAGGCCCCGGACGACTGGGCACAGACGGCGGTGGATTTCTGCACGGAAAACGGCCTGCTCTCGGCCGACGATCTGCGTCCCCGGGAGGCGGCCTCCCGGGCGGAGCTGGCCTCCATGGTGGTGCGCCTGCTGGCCGTGGAGGACCGGGCGGATCTGAGCGGGATTTCCGACGTGAATCCCGCAGCCTGGTACTATGACGAGCTGGCCGGCGCCGTGGCCATCGGCGTCTACGAGGGAAGCGACGGCGCGCTGCGCCCCCTGGAGGAGCTGACACGCCAGGAGGCCATGACGGTCCTGGCCCGCGCCTTCGCCGTCCCGGACGGCGATGTGGCCGCGCTCCAGGCGGCCTACAGCGACGCCTGGCAGCTGGAGCCCTGGGCCGTCGGCCCGGTGGCCGGACTGACGGAGGCCGGCGCCGTCCGCGGCAGCGGCGGCACGCTGCGGCCGCAGGCGCAGATCTCCCGGCAGGAGCTGGCGCAGCTGCTCCTGTCCCTGGCCGGGACGGTGGCGGAGCGGACGGCGGAGCTGCCGGATGAAGGCAGCGTCGTCTGGACGGGCGGCGACCTCTCCAACCGTACCGTGGCGGGCAACCTCTACCTCGCCGGCAGTCAGGAGCGCACGCTCCGGAATGTCCGGGTGGATGGCCGGATTGTGGTATACAGCGGCGCGGTGACGCTGGCCGGCAGCTCCGCCGCAGCCGAGGTGGTCGTCTGCGGCGATGCGGCCGTGGAGACCGACGGAGATGTCCCGGTGCGCGCGGCGTCCGGGCGGGCTGAGATCTCCGGCGGCGGCACGGTCACGGCGGAGGCCGACGCTGTGCTGACCGGCGGCCGGTATGAGCTGGTCCGCGTGGCCGGTGCTGCGGTAACGGTGGAATCCGGCGCCACGGTGGCGTCCGCGGAGCTGGCGGGGCAGGGCAGTACGATCTCCGGCGGCGGCCGCGTCACCGAGGCCGTGCTTCGCACCGACGGGTGTACGGTGGAGACCGAGGGCACGGACGTCGTCGAGGCGCTGCGGCCGGGGCTCAGCCAGGCGCGGCTGGTGCTGACCGTGACCCGCGAAGCGACGCCGACGGCGCCCACCATGGAGCTTTCGGTCCAACTGGAGAACGGCGATGCCGCGGCGTCCGGCACCGGCATCCTGACGTGGTACGGCGGCGGTGAACTGGCCGGCCGCAATCTGGCATTCCCGCTGACGGACGGCGCCGTGACGACGATCACCGTGCCGGCGGACTACACCGGCAGCGTCTCGCCGGAGCGGACGGTCCTGGTGGAACTGTCCGACGGCAGCACCGCCATCTCGGCGACGGCCTCGCTCAGCCAGCACATCGAGCAGCTGCAGACCGGCGTCCGCACGCTGGAGGTGGAGGCCACGGTCCGCCGGGACACCGCGCTCTACCAGTACATGGACCTGAGCGGCTGGATCCGCACGGTGCCTGCCGGCACCACGGCCGTCTACATCAACTATTCCGGCACGTACGCCGCCAAGCTCCGCCTGGCCGACGGCACCACCGGATGGGTCCGCTGGAGCGACGTGTCCATCTCCTCCGAGGACTACGTCCAGTATACCGACTACGACACGGCCACCAAGGAGAATTTCGTCAACAGCATCGGGTACGAGAGCACCACGTCGTACCTGGTTTGGATCAGCCTGCTGACGCAGAAGGTCAACGTCTTTACGGGCAGCGCGCAGCACTGGGAGCTGCAGCACACCTTCCCGTGCACCACCGGCAAGAACACCACGCCCACCATCGGCGGCGTGTTCCGCTACCAGTACCGGCAGAATTACTGGGACTTTGGGTACTATTATGTGAACAAGCCGATGATCTTCAACGGCGGCCACGCCTTCCACACGCGTACATACATCAAGGGCACCACCAGCCTCCTGGACCCCACCATGGGCAGCACGGCCTCCCAGGGCTGCGTCCGGATGCTGGACGCCGACGTGGACTGGCTGTGGGACAACATGCCCTTCGGCACGACGGTGGTCGTGTTCTGACGCGGCGGAGCGAAACGGAATGGGAGCGGATGCAGAAACTGCATCCGCTCCCCAGACCGTCGAAAAACCGCTCCGGCTGAAGTGTTCGG
>CAJFNY010000099.1 GCA_904395865.1 uncultured Oscillospiraceae bacterium | reverse complement strand
GAGCGTGCCGGAGCGCAACCGCCCGCTGCGCGGGCGGCACTTGGCGCGGAGGCGGAACCGTCAGGGTTCCCCTGCGCGTTCAATCAAACCCGAATTTGCAACTTTTTGAAGTTGCAAATTCGTGGGAAGCTTGTCAAAAATTCTCGTGAGAGAATTATTTGACAAGCTTACGCCAGCTGCCGCCAGAGGAAGTAGACCACGTCGGCCCGGGGGCAGCTGCCGGCGGCGGAGGGCAGGCCGTCGGTGAGGCCGGAGGCGGCGGCCCAGTCCCGGGCCTTCCGGGCCCAGTCGGCGCCGGAGGCGTCGGCCCCGGCGGCCCGGGCCAGCAGGGCCAGGATCTGGTCGTACGTCAGGGTGCCGCTCAGGCCGAAGGTGCCGGCGTCGACGCCGGTGGTGATGGCCTGCTCTGCGGCCCAGAGGACGGCGTCGTAGTACCAGGCGTCCGGGTCGGCCACGTCGGCGAAGGGCGAGGCGTCCGCCGACGGCGCGGGGCTGCCGGCGGCCCGCCACAGGAACGTCACCGCCTGGGCGCGGGTCACGGAGGCGGCCGGGGAGAAGGTCGTGGCCGTGGTGCCGGTGGTCACGCCGCGGTCCACGGCCCACCGGACGGCCTCGGCGTAGTAGTCGTCGGCGCGGACGTCGGTGAAACCGGCCACGGTCTCGGCGGCCGCGTAGCGGAACACGTTGCGCTGGTAGGCCGTGTACGCCTCGCCGGCCGACACGGCGGGATCCAGATAGTACAGGTAGAGCAGGTACGCCTTCTCGGCGCCCAGCTGCGGCAGCGTGAACGTGCACGACTCCCCGCTGTACAGCACGGCGCCGGGGCCCTCGGGGGCGTTGGGGTCCAGGACCGCGGCGGCCAGATCGAGGGCGAAGTCGGCCACCTTCCACGTGCCGTCGGCGCCCAGGTAGTACCGGTCCGTGTTGTCGCTGACGAAGTACCCGCCGGGGACGGCGATCTCCGCGCCGTCCGCGCCCACGACGGTCTCCGTGGGCGTGCCCACGTCGCAGCAGATGTAGACGTAGCCGGTCTCCGACGGGTGGACGTTGGCGACGGTCAGCGCCGTCTCCGGGGTCACGGCGTAGTGATAGTCGTCGCCCACGGTGTCGGAGCCGAACAGCTCGCTGGTGCCGTCGCTGTACGTCCGGCCGTAGCTCATGGTGAAGGTCTGGCCAGTTGTGACCTTTTCAGCGTCGAACCGGACGCTGAAGTAGTCCGGCATGTCCGTCCGCTCGGCAGCAAGGGCCGGCACGGCCCCCAGCAGCAGAGCGGCGGCCAGGGCGGCGGTGAGGATGCGTTTCGCGCGTTTCATGGGTGGATTCTCTCCTTTTCTGTCTGAATTTCCGTGTCCGATTTTCCCAACAGAGCGCCCAGAGGGGCGGGACCGTCCCGGCCCCGTGGGCGCTTCTGCGGGCGAACGAAAGGGCCGTGCAGGTATGGAAATCCCTGCACAGCCCCATACGGCACACAGACTCATGGCGAGAATTCCCCTTGTAAAACCCCGGAATCATCGGTATAATGAGCTGGGAGCAGTTGTACTGCTGTGTGGGAGGGAAGCGCTTCTGCATAGGGGCGCGAGAGGTGGCCGCCTCTTGCGCCCTGCCCTTATATTCGCCTTGTCCCTATGATACCACAATCCGGCAGAGGGCGCAAGGTGTTTTTGCGTCCTGCGGCGCAGTTGATTTTGCCGGAAAAACGCGGTATACTATACAATCAGAAAGGTCTGCGCGCGGGAGGAATGGTCATGGGCTTCGACGAGCTGCTGGGCAACGGCGCCCTGAAATCCCGGCTGCGCGCGGCGCTGGACGGCGGCCGCCTGGCCCACAGCCTGCTGATCGCCGGCCCCGCCGGCTCCGGCAAGCGCACCCTGGCCCGGCTGCTGGCCGCGGCCCTGGAGTGCGAGGGGGCGCATCCGCCGTGCGGCGTCTGCCGCCCGTGCCGCAAGGCGCTGGAGGGCGTCCACCCGGACGTGATCACCGTGGACGAGCCGGACCGGAAGCAGGTGCCCGTGGAGCTGGTCCGCCGGGCCCGGGCCGAGCTGTTCGTCCGGCCCAACGAGGGGCGGCGGAAGGTGCTGATCTTCCCCCGGGCCCAGGACCTGAACGCCCCGGCCCAGAACGCCCTGCTGAAGGTGCTGGAGGAGCCGCCGGCGTACGGCGCGTTCCTGCTCCTGGCCGCCACGCCGGAGATGCTGCTGCCGACGATCCGCTCCCGCTGCATCGAGCTGCGGCTGGCCCCGCTGGAGGGGCCGCTGCTGCGGGCGGAGCTGGCCCGGCGCCACCCGGAGGCGGCGGAGGAGGCCCGGGAGGCGGCGGCCGTCCGGTCCGGCGGCTACCTGGGCCAGGCGCTGGCGCTGCTGGCGTCCGGCGGCGGCCTGTCCCCCGAGGCGGCCCGGTTCGCCGGGCAGTACGCCGCCGGGGACGACCTGGGGCTGCTGGCCCTGTTCGTGTCCCTGGAGAAGTGGAAGCGGCCGCAGCTGGCGGACCTGCTGGAGCAGCTGCGCGGCCTGCTGGAGCAGGCGCTGCTGGCCCGCCGGGGCTGCCCGGCCGCGTCGGAGGCCGTCCGGGCCATGGCCGAGGGGCGCACGGCGGCGGACCTGCTGGACGGCTGCCGCGCCGTGGCTCAGGCCCAGGACGACTGCCGGGCCAACGTGGCCGTGGCCAACGTGTGCGCCGGGCTGTTCGTCCGGCTGCGGGCCGGCGGCCGCTGACGTGAATCTGTGAATGGAGTACCCAAAGTATGGATGAGAGCATGAGAACCCCTGAACTGCCCGAGGCCGTGCCGGCCAAGGGCTGCGCCGCGTGCGGCGGCTGCCCCGCCCGGAAGGCGGAGGCGGCCCTGACGGACGCGGTGGACGACGCCCGGGCCGCCGAGCTCCTGCCGGAGCTGCCGGAGGCGGACGCCGCGGCGCCGGAGCTGCCGGAGCGCGTCCGGGTGGTGGACGTCCGGTTCCGCCCGGGCGGCAAGGTCTACTACTTCGACCCCGGCGACCTGACGCTGCAGCCCGGCGACCACGTCATCATCGACACGGCCCGCGGCGCCGAGTACGGCATCTGCGCCGGCGGCAGCCACACGGTCCCCGCCGGCGACGTGGTGACGCCGCTGCGGGAGGTGGTGCGCATCGCCGACGAGCAGGACGAGAAGTGCGCCGCCGACCGGGCCCAGAAGGAGAAGCGGGCGTACGCCGTCTGCCTCCAGAAGATCCGCGAGCACAAGCTGGAGATGCAGCTGGTGTCGGCCGAGTGCGCCTTCGACGGCAGCAAGATCGTCTTTTTCTTCACGGCCGAGGGCCGCGTGGACTTCCGGGAGCTGGTGAAGAACCTGGCCGCCGTGTTCCGCACGCGCATCGAGCTGCGGCAGATCGGCGTCCGGGACAAGGCGCGCATGGTGGGCGGCCTGGGCGTCTGCGGCCGGCCGTTCTGCTGCGCCGAGTTCCTGGAGGACTTCCAGCCGGTTTCCATCAAGATGGCCAAGACCCAGAACCTGAGCCTGAACCCCACGAAGATCTCCGGCACGTGCGGCCGGCTCATGTGCTGCCTGAAGTACGAGCAGGCGGCCTACGAGGAGCTGCACAAGACGGCGCCGAAGCCCGAGTCCTTCGTGGACACGCCCGACGGCCGCGGCACCGTCACCGACGTGAACCTGCTGCGCCAGACGGTCCGCGTGCGCATGGAGGATCGCACCGACACCATCGGCACGTACCGCACCAGTGAGATCGCCGTGCTCCGCAACGGCAAGGCCCGCAAGACCGACCCGCCCATCCCGCCGGATCTGGCGCCCATCTCCGGCCGCAGCCGCGGCACGCGCCGCCGGGAGGCGCCGGAGTCGCCGGCCGAGCGGCGGCAGGAGGAGTCCATCAACGCCCTGTTCCGCCGGATGGACGAGTACGCGGCCAAGGCGCCGGAGCCGCGGCCGGAGGAGGCCGAGGCCGCCCCGGCGGAGGAAAAGACGGGCCGCCGTCGCCGCCGCCGCAGGAAGTCGTCGGGCCAGCGCCCGGCCGAGGGCGGCGAGGTCCGTCCGGAGCAGAAGCCGGAGGCCCGCCCGGAGCCGAAGCCGGAGGCCCGGCCCCCGCGGGAGCCGAAGGCCGGCCGCCGCGCCCAGGGCGGCCAGGGCCAGAGCGGCCAGAACCAGAGCGGGCAGAAGGCGGAGCGCCGCCCCCAGGGGGAGGCCGCCGCGCCGGCAGGGGAGCAGAAGCCCCGCCGCCGTCGCCGCCGCCGCTCCCACGGCCACGGCGGCGCGTCCGCACCCCAGTCGGGCGCTTCGGACGCCCAGCCGTGACGAAGGCGGAGTGAAACCGGCAGGCCGCCGGCGCGGCCGGCCCGGGAATTCCCGCGGAATGGTTTGACGAACTGCCTGGAGCCTGCAGCTCCGGGCCGAATGGAACGCGAAAGGGGACCCTGACGGTCCCCTTTCGCACGTTCTTTCCGAATCCTCCGGCCGGCAGAGGCTTGGCGGCCGCTGCCGCCGCATGCTCATTCCAGATGGACGGCCAGGTCCGGCTGGTCGGCGGTCAGCGTGACCGTGCGCGCGGCGCCGTCGGGGCCGGTGAGGGTGTACGTGCCCGGCGCCAGGCCGGAGAATACGGCCCGGGCGCGGCCGCCGCCGTCGTCCCGGAACCAGGCCAGCGCCGTGCCGCCATCGCCCGTCAGCCGGCAGACCGCGCCGGCGGCGCCCTCCTGAAAGACGTGGACGGTGCAGCGGGCCTCCGCCGTCAGGTACACCACCTCGCCGTCGCACCAGCCGTCGCCGGTGACGTCGGAGACGGCGCCGTTGTCGGCCAGGTAGAAGGCCGCCGCCACGTCCGTGCCGGCCAGGCGGTACCGGCTGCCCGGCGTCAGCGTCAGGCGGTACTGGCCGGGGCGCTCCGGCGGCAGGCGGGCGACGGTCTCGCCGGCCTCGTCGGTGACGGTCAGGGCGCCGGCGGCGCCCGTCTCATCCACCACGGCCACCCACAGGGGCGCCGGCGGCGTCTCCGCCGGCGCGGCCGCGGCGGCCGGCTGCGGCGCCGGCTGCGGCGCCTGGCTCTGGCCGGCGGCAGTGTACCCGGCCAGGGCGGTGATGGCCGCGGCCGTCATGGCCGCGGCGCAGAAGAGTCTTCCTCGCTGCATGGCATCTCCTCCCGGAATCTGGTGTGCGGCACGGCCCGTCCCGTGTCTGCTGCCAGTATAGCCCCGGCGGGCCGGCGCCTTCGCGGGAATCCCGTCGCCGCGGCAAAAAAATTCCGGGAACCGATTGCCGATTTCCGCGCCATGGAGTATAGTAAAGGCAGAGAAGCGCATCTTCCCAACAAGGAGGTTTTCTTATGGAGCAGACTGTCCGCATGACCGAGAGCGCCCTGGCGGCCCGCACGGCGGCAGCCGGCAGCATGGTGCTGCTGAAGAACGTCCGGAACACGCTGCCCCTGCTGGCCGGGGAGGACGGGCCGCTGCCCATCGCCGTGTTCGGCATCGGCCAGCTCCGCACCGCCCTGACGGCCGGCATCGAGCCGTGGCGCGCCGTCAACGTCCTCGACGGGCTCCAGGCCTCAGACCAGGTGACGCCCGACGGGCTCCTGAGCCACCGGCACCGCAACTGGCTGCTGGAGCACCCGGCGGAGACCGGCGGCCCGGCTCCGGAGGCGCTGGACATCCCCGGCGTCGCCGCCCGCGTGGCCGCGGCCGTCGTCGTCATCACCCGGCCGTACGACGGGTACGACTACCACCTGCGCCCGGAGGAGTTCCGGCTCATCGAGGCCGTGGCCGCCGCCATCCCGCGGACGGCGCTGGTGCTCAACACGCCGGGGTACATGGACGTGGCCGAGGCCTCGCCGCTCGTCTCCGCCGTCGTCTACATGGGCATCGCCGGCCAGGAGGGCGGCGCCGCCCTGGCCGACCTGCTGACCGGCCGGGCCGTGTTCTCCGGCAAGCTGGCCGACACGTGGCCCGTCAGCCCCGACCAGTTCGACAAGGCCGGCCTCCAGACCGACCTGTACACCGGCTACCGGTACTACGACTCCTTCGGCAAGGACGTGCTCTACCCCTTCGGCTACGGCCTCAGCTACGGCAAGCCCCTGCTGACGGCCTACTCGGTGGGGCTGGACAACGCCGTCGTCACCGTGGAGGCCACCATTGAGAACGCCGGCAGCACGTGGCCCGTCCGGGAGGTGCTGCAGGTCTACTTCTCGGCGCCGGACGACCAGGTCTCCCGCCCGGTGTACCTGCTGGACAGCTTCGCCAAGACGGGCGTCCTCCAGCCCGGCGAGTCGGAGACGGTCCGCCTGGCCTTCCCGGTGACGGAGCTGGCGCGGTTCGACCCGCTGGCCGCCGCCTGGACGCTGGACGCCGGGTACTACGACATCCGCGTCGGCACCCACTGCCGCAACACGACCATCGCCGGCAGCATCTACGTGGCCAAGCCGCTGGTGGTGGAGGAGGTCCGCAGCTGCATCGACCGGCCCGACGAGTCGGTCCGCTCCCGGAAGGGGGCCAGGCCCTTCTCGTATCCCGGCGAGGCGGAGGAGCGCGCCGCCTCCCGGAAGCACGCCCTGCGCCTGTCGGCCCGGCAGGTGCCGAAAAAGACCGTCCGGTACGCCAAGAAGTTCCCCGGCTGCCGCGGCGGGAAGGAGGGCCTGCGCCTGCAGGACATCTACGAGGGGAAGTACGACCTGCGCCAGCTGGTGGCCGCCATGGACGAGCACGACCTGCGGGCCCTGGTGTGCAACTTCGGCTCCAGCCAGGCGAAGGTGCCCGGCGCCTGGGGCGCCTCGGCCGACCTCTGGGAGAAGTACGGCATCCCCCAGGTGACGATCTGCAAGGGCTGCGACGGCCTCCGCCTGACCCGGGACGTCCGGAACGGGGAGGGCGACGTGGTGGCCCACCAGTACGCCACGGCCTTCCCGGTGCCGAGCCTGCTGGCCTGCTCCTTCGACCGGGAGCTGATCCAGAGCGTCGGCGCGGCCGTGGGCCGCGAGATGCGGGAGTTCGGCGTCGACGTGTGGCTTTCCCCGTCGGCAACGGTCCACCGGGATCCGCGCAGCGACTGCTACCACGGCGCCTTCTCCGAGGACCCGGTGGTGGCCGGCCTGTGCGCCGCGTGGCTCATCCAGGGCTGCCAGAAGTACGCCATGGCCGCCCTGCGCCACGTGGAGAACGCCGTCCAGGTGACGGTCACGGAGCGGACGCTCCGGGAGTTCGAGCTGCAGGGCTTCGAGATCGCCGTGACCGTGGGCCGGCCCAAGGCGCTGCTGGCGCCGTCCATCGCCGTCTGCGGCGAGGCCCTGAGCCTCGACAGCCGCATCCTCTCCGACGTCCTCTGCGACGAGTGGGGGTACGACGGCATGGTGTTCGCCTCCGGCGAGCTGTTCTCCCGGTTCCCCAGCCGGCCCATGCTGGAGCAGGCGGCCCTGCGCACGCTGCGGATGATCCTCGACTCGGCGGCCTTCCGCAAGACCGTCCGGTAGCCGGACGGGGAGACGCGACTCCGGAGGCGGAGCCGCGTCCGATCGACTGAGAGAAACGGCGCCCGGCCGGATCCGGGCAAAAAACCGGGGCCCCGGCAAACTGCCGGGGCCTTTACTGCCGGAGGCGAACTGCCATGGAGGAACTTGCGAAGCCCCTGTTTACCCGCAAATCCCTGACGAAGCTCATCTGGCCGCTGATGATCGAGCAGGGCCTGGCCATCACCGTGGGCCTGGCCGACTCGATGATGGTGGCGTCGGTGGGCGAGGCCGCGGTGTCCGGTGTGTCCCTGGTGGACCTGCTGGCCCAGCTGATGATCAGCGTCTTTTCCGCGCTGGCCACCGGCGGCGCCGTGGTCATCAGCCAGTTCATCGGCGCCAAGAACCTCTTCCGCGCCCGGCGGGCCACGGACCAGCTGGTGATGGTGACGGCCGGGATCTCGATCGTCATCACGGCGCTGACCCTGGCCTTCCGGCGGCCGCTGCTGCGGCTGTTCTTCGGCCAGGTGGAGGCCGACGTCATGGACAGCTGCCTGACGTACATCCTCATCACCGCCCCGTCGTACCCGTTCCTGGCGCTGTATAACGCGGCGGCCGCCGTGTTCCGCGCCCAGGGCAACTCCAAGCTGAGCATGAAGGTCAGCCTGCTGATGAACGCCATCAACCTGGGCGGCAACGCGCTGCTGATCTACGTGGTGGGCATGGGCGTGGCCGGCGTGGCCATCCCGACGCTCGTCTCCCGGATGGTGGCGGCGGTGCTGATGATGCTGATGCTGCTCCGCCGGACGAACCCGGTGCACATGAACCAGCTGCGCAACATCCGGCCCGACCTGACGCTGATCCGCCGGATCCTGAACATCGGCATCCCCAGCGCCGTGGAGAACGGCATGTTCCAGTTCGGCAAGATCCTGGTGGTCAGCCTGATCTCCGGCTTCGGCACGGCGCAGATCACGGCAAACGCCATGTCGAACAACATCAGCGCCCTGTCGGTGCTCATGGGCAACGCCCTGGCGCTGGCCATCGTCACGGTGGTGGGCCAGTGCGTCGGCGCGCGGGATCTCCGCCAGGCGCGGAGGTTCGCGTTCCGGCTGCTGGTGCTGGGCGAGGTGCTGCTGGTGGCGTCGGCCGCGGCGGTGATGCTGCTGCTGCCGGCGATCATCCGGCTTTACAACGCCCAGCCGGCCACAGCCGCGTACATCCGCCAGATCATCACGGTCAACAGCATCGGCGTGGTGCTGTTCTGGACGCCGGCATTCATCCTGCCCGGCGCGCTGCGGGCGGCCAACGACGTGCGGTACACCTCGGCCGTGGCCGTGGCGTCCATGTGGATCTTCCGCGTGGGCTTCAGCTACATTCTTGGCCTGCGGCTGGGCTGGGGCGTCGTGGGCGTCTGGTCGGCCATGGTCCTGGACTGGATCGTCCGCGCCGGCTTCTACATCGTCCGCTTCGCCCGGGGCAAGTGGACCCGCCGCGCCCTGCCGGAGCCGTGAGGCGGAAATATGGGAAACCAGGGGCGGCCGCGCATCTGCGCGGCCGCCCCGTTCGTGTGTTTATTTTACGGCTCGCAGCGGCCGCAGGGCTCGTAGCCGGCGGCCACGGCGGAGGCGCGGTCGGCGAAGTACGTCCGGTTCTGCTCCTCCGGCAGGGAGGCGCAGTCGGGCCGGTGGAACTTGTGGGAGCGGGTGTTGCCGATGTAGGCCGCGTCCGTCTCCGGCGGGACCGTGGGGTTCGTGGCGGCCGTTTCGTTCCGCGCCGCCGTGACGGTGACGGTGGCGCCGTCGGACGACGCCACGATGTCCCCCTGCAGGTCCGTCCGCCAGACGCGGCTCCCCGCGTCCCGCAGGCGGCTGAGCACGTCGTCGGACGGGTGGCCGTAGTCGTTGCCGGCCCCCACGGAGATGACGGCCGCCTCCGGCATCACGGCCCGCAGGAACGCGTACGACGTGGACGTGCCGCTGCCGTGGTGCCCCACCTTCAGCACGTCGGCGGCCAGGTCGCAGCCGTCGTCCAGCAGGTCGCCCTCGGCGCCGGATTCCATGTCCCCGGTCAGCAGGAAGCGGGTGTCGCCGTACGTGACCATCAGCACCAGCGAGGTGTCGTTCGCGTCGTCGTACGCCCGCCGGGGGCCGAGCACCTGGAACGACGCGTCCCCCAGGGGGTACACCGCGTCGGCCTCCGGCACCGTCACGGCCACGCCCTGGGCCGCGGCGGCCTCCGTCAGGTCGGTGAACGGCTCGTTGTCCGCCTCCGCCACCGGGGCCAGCAGCGTCCCCACCGCGGCCGCCCGGAGGGCGCCGGGCAGGCCGCCGGCGTGGTCCTCGTGGGCGTGGGTGCAGACCACGTAGTCCAGGTACCCGATGCCGGCGTCGGTCAGCACCGTGTAGATGCGGCTGGAGTCCTCCCGGTTGCCGCCGTCCACCAGCATGTGGGCGTCGCCGCACGTGACCAGGGCCGCGTCGGCCTGGCCCACGTCCAGAAAGCGGATGGAGAAGCCGCTGCCCGCCGCAGCGGCGTCCGTCGGATCGTCCGCCGGGAGGGCCTCCGGCGGGGCGTCCTCCGCGGCGCCGTCCGCCGGCGGGGCCTCCGCCGGATCGTCTGCCGGAAGCGGCTCCGCCGGGGTGGAGGCGGCCGGCGTGTCCGGATCGGCCGCCGGGGCGATGGGGCCGGCGGCGCAGGCCGCCAGCAGCATCAGCAGGGCCAGGCTCACGGCCAGGGCCCGATGGATTCGTCTCATATCGGCTCCTCTCTGTCCCTGGGGACCACGGGAATCTGAATCTCGGTGACGTACTCCTCCGGCTCGTCGGAGGCCAGGCAGTCCAGCACGCAGAACTCCCAGCTGCCGCCGGCGGGGCGCAGGCCGGCGCCGTCGATCCGGGCCAGCAGGGCCTCGTAGTCGCGGCCCATGGTCTCGTACGTGCCCCGGTGGAAGCAGCGGGCGTACCGCCCGGCCGGCTTCCGGGCCGAGCCGGGCCACTGCCACAGCAGCGGCAGGAACGCGTCCCGGAATTGCAGGAAGTTCCCGGCCGCCAGGTCCTCGGCGGCCACCGTGTCGCCCAGCTGGTAGTAGTGGGGCATGCCCTCGTCGGCGGCCCGGCGCAGCAGGCGCTTCAGGGCCACGTCCACGTCCAGCAGCCCCCGCCGGCCGGCCACCGGCTCCAGGGCCACGGGCTCCGCCGGCAGGTCCACCAGCCACGGCCCGTCCGGGTCGGCCAGGGCCTCCAGCGACCGGATCTTCCGGCCCAGCCGGCGGCGCACCAGGTCCCAGCGGCGCATCTTCTCCGCGGCGGCCCGCTGCTGCTCCCGCAGCAGCGCCAGGGTCTCCTCGGCCGTGCGGGAGGCCATGTGGGCCCGGATCTCCCGCAGGGGCACGCCCATCTCCCGCAGGGACAGCACCGTGTCCAGCACCTCCAGCTGGTCGGCGGTGTAGTACCGGTAGCCGTTGTGCGGGTCCACCTGGGAGGGGCGGAACACGCCCTCCCGGTCGTAGTAGATCAGCGTCTGCTTGCTCAGCCCCACCAGCCGGGCCAGCTCGCCGACGGTCAGCCGCGCCTGCATGGGCGGCACCTCCCTCCGGTTTCGTTCACGGCCGGCGGAAGCGCCGGCGGATGCGCGCCAGCCCGTCGGCCAGGATCGCGTCGGCCCGGTCCCCCAGGGCCGGGCGCAGCAGCGCCGCCTCCTGGCGGCCGCCCTGCCCGTGGAACACGCGCCACGCCCCGGCGTCGCTGCCGGCGGCGATGGCCGCGCCGTACCGGGCCGCGGCGGCCACGTTTTGCAGCTGCCGGCGGAGGATCTCCTCCACCGCCGCCTCCGGGTACCGGCCGGTGCCCCGGAGGTTCCCGATGGTCACGGCCGTGGGCACCCAGACGGCGCCGGACGCGGCCAGCAGGCGGAGGCAGTCGTCGTCCATGTACGCCCCGTGCTCGACGCTGTCCACGCCGGCGGCCAGGGCGGCCCGGACGCCGTCGGCCCCGTTGACGTGGGCCATGACGGCCAGCCCCCGGTCGTGGGCGGCGGCCACCAGGTCCCGGGCCTCGGCCTCCGGCACCGGCGTGTCGGTGACGGCGCCGGGGCGGGAGAAGTCCATGAGGCCCGAGAGCATCACCTTGATGAAGTCGGCGCCGGCCGCGTCGGCCTCGGCCAGCAGGGCGCGGTACTCGGCGAAGTCCCGGTAGCCGCGGCCGAGGAAGCCGCCGTAGTGGCCGGCCCGGCAGATGGGGAAGGCCGGGGCCCGGTAGTCGATGCCGTACTCCGGCGCCAGCCGCCGGGCCAGGGCCGCTGCGCCGAACCGGTCGCCCCCGTCCCGCAGGAACGTGTATCCGCCGTCCCGGTACGCGGCCAGGACGGCCCGGACGGCCGCCTCGTCGGCCCCGTCCCGGTGGCGGGCGATGGCGTCCCTGTAGTACACCCCGTCCAGAACCATGTGCATGTGACAGTCCGCCGTCACGGCGCATCCCTCCCGTCTCCCCACAGTATACCCCGCCGCGCGGCGGCGCGCAAGGGCCGCGAAACTCGTATTTGACTTTATCCCCCCCAGACGGTACAATATTCGGAGAATCACACGACGAAAGGGGATCCCACCATGACCGCATACGCCAACATGACTGCAGAGCAGCTGCAGCAGGAGTACCAGGCCGTCACCGGCCGGTTCGAGGCGCTCAAGGCCAAAAACCTGAAGCTGGACATGTCCCGCGGCAAGCCCGGCAAGGCCCAGCTGGACCTGGTCAGCGACATTCTGACCGTTCTGAAAACCCCCGAGGACTGCATGGACGGCAAGATCGACGCGCGCAACTACGGCGAGCTGTCCGGCCTCCCGTCGGCCAAGAAGCTGTTCGCGGAGATCCTCGGCTGCCGGCCGGAGGAGGTCTTCGTGGGCGGCAACGCCAGCCTGAACCTGATGTACGACGTCATCTCCAAGGGCATGACCCACGGCCTGCTCCACAGCCCCCGCCCCTGGAGCCAGGAGCCCGTGCGGAAGTTCCTCTGCCCGTCCCCCGGCTACGACCGGCACTTCAAGGTCACGGAGTCGTTCGGCTTTGAGCTCATCACGATCCCCATGCTGGAGACCGGCCCCGACATGGACGCCGTGGAGGAGGCCGTCAAGGACCCGGCCGTCAAGGGCATCTGGTGCGTCCCCAAGTACTCCAACCCCCAGGGCTATATCTACTCCGACGAGACCATCGACCGCATGGCGCACCTGAAGCCCGCCGCCCCGGACTTCACGATCATGTGGGACAACGCCTACTGCATCCACGAGTTCGACGGCGACTTCGTGCCGTTCCGGGACATCCTGACCCTCTGCCGCGAGGCCGGCAGCCCGGACATGGTCTTTGAGTTCGCGTCCACGTCGAAGATCACGCTGCCCGGCGCCGGCGTGGCCGTGTTCGCCACGTCCGAGGCCAACATGGCGTATATGAACAAGCTGCTGACCGTGGAGGTCATCAGCTACGACAAGGTCAACATGCTCCGCCACGTGCGCTACCTGCAGGACAAGGCCCACACCCTGGCCCTGATGCAGAGGCACGCGGCCATCATGAAGCCCAAGTTTGACGCCGTGGCCGACGCCCTGGACCGGGAGATCAAACCCCTGGGCATCGGCAGCTGGTGCCGGCCCAAGGGCGGCTACTTCATCAGCTACGACGCCATGCCCGGCACCGCCAAGCGGGCGCTGGCGCTGTGCAAGGAGGCGGGCGTCGTCATGACGGGCGCCGGCGCCACGTTCCCCTACGGCGTCGACCCGCAGGACAGCAACATCCGCATCGCCCCCAGCCTGCCCCCGGTGGAGGAGCTGGAGGCGGCCATCGAGGTGTTCTGCGTCTGCGTGCGCATGGCCGCGCTGGAGAAGCTGCTGGGCAAGTAAACAGGGAAACAGGGCCGGGCGCACGCCCGGCCCTTCTGCATCCGGAGGGATCGGAGATGCGGCGGAACTTCCGAAACGGTCTGGCGGCCTGCGCCGTGGTGGCGGGCGCCATGGTTCCGGCGGCCGTCTGCCTCGGGCTGCCCCAGCGGCTGCCGCAGTGGTGGCAGGCGCGCCGGGCCGAGGCCTCCCTTCCCGCAAGGAGCCTCTGGCGCGGCGAAGGCTTACGGCCGTTTTGTCTGCCGGAGGCCGGTATGACCCTCCCTGTCATTCTGAGGCCCGGTACGGGCCGAAGAATCCGTTCCCCCGACGGGAGAGACGGATTCTTCGCTGCGCTCAGAATGACAAGGAGGGGCTAAGATACCCGGCTGCGTTGACCACAGGCCGTCAAATAGCGTACGCACCCGGTGCGGCCATTTTCTGCATACCTTCTGCGGCAACTACTATCGAATTCCCGCAGCCGCATGATGCGTGCTGCACACCGGCAGCCACGCAAAAACCTGCCGAGGCGGCAGCAGCTTACGTTTCTGCCGGCCCGCCTGTGCCGCACGGCCGCCTGCTCCCCGGGGCCCGGGGGCCGCAGCCCCTTGCGCAGCTGTTGGCTTCTGGGCCGCCGAAGGCGGCACGGAAGCCTTACAGATGCGGCATACCCCTTGCGGGTGCGGCGGGTTTTCGCCCCTTTTCCCCGGTGAAAAGGGGCCCGCCGGAGGCGTGACCAGCCGAAAGCTTCTGCCGGGCCTCCCGGCAAACCGCCCCGCCGCGGGCCGGCAGGACCGCTCCCGGCCATTCTGAGGCCCGGCACGGGCCGAAGAATCCGTGCCCCACGAAAGAGACGGATTCTCCGCTGCCCGCAGAATGGCAGGGGGAAGGCAGTCGGCCGGGAGCAGGGGCGCGGGGGCTGCGCCCCGGAAATGAAGCCCCGCAGTTTTTCAGGAGGTTTTCCATGACGATTCACTACGGTATCCTTTCCACCTCGTCCATCGCGCCGCGGTTCCTGGCGGGGGTGGCCGAGGCCGGCGGCGCGGAGGTGTGCGCCGTCTCGTCCCGGAGCGCGGAGAAGGCCCGGGACTTCGCCGCGGCCCACGGCATCCCCCGGGCGTACGGCTCCCACGAGGCCCTGCTGGCCGACGAGGCGGTGGACACGGTGTACATCTCCGCCGTCAACGGCGCCCACTTCCGCTGGGCCCGGGCGGCCCTGGAGGCCGGGAAGCACGTGGTCTGCGAGAAGCCGCTGACCACGTCGGCCGACGGGACGCGGCAGCTGTTCGCCCTGGCCCGCCGGCAGGGGAAATTCCTCATGGAGGCCCAGAAGATGCTCTTTCTGCCGGCGGTGGAGGCCGTGCGGGACCGGATCGCCGCCGGGGCCATCGGGCAGGTGCGCCAGTGCGAGTTCCGCCACTCCTTCGCCCCCACGTACAACGGCTGGATGTTCGACCCGGCCGCCGGCGGCGGGACGCTGCTCTCCAGCGGCGTCTACGCGGTGACGCTGCTGCTGTGGCTCTTCGGGCCGCTGGGGCCGGCGGGCGGCGTGTACACCGACGCGGGCACCGGCTGCGAGGACCAGTACATGCTCGCCGGCGCCACGGAGAGCGGCGTCCTGTTCACCGTCGCCAACAGCACCCGGGCGAAGCTGCAGGACGGGGCGCGGCTGTACGGCGACGCCGGCTGGATCGACCTGCCCGACTACTGGAAGGCCCGCCGGGCCGTGATCCACCGGGCCGGGCAGCCGGAGGAGACGGTGGACTTCCCGTGCGAGCACGAGCTGGTGTACGAGGCGCGGCACATCCGCCGCTGCCTGGAGCAGGGGCTGACGGAGAGCCCGGTGGTGCCGGAATCGCTGTCGGCGGCGGCCGCGGCGGCGCTGGAGCGGATCCGGGCCGCCTGGACGAAGGCGGGGAGGTGAGACCGTGGCGACGAAGCAGCCGAAGCGCCGCTACCTGACGTGCGAGCGGGAGTGGGTCTACTGCACGCTCATCGCCGTGGCCGGCTTCTGGGGCGCGTACACGTACCTGCTGCGGGGCGGCGTGTTCTGCAACGCCCAGACGGGCAACGTGGTGCTCATGGGCATGGCCCTGGGCGCAGGCCAGTGGAGCCGGGCGCTGTACTACCTGATCCCGGTCTCGGCGTACATCCTGGGGGCCTTCGTGTCGGAGCTGCTGCCGAACCCGGTGAAGCACCGGCTGCTGGTCCGGTGGGACACGCTGCTGATCCTGGTGGAGATGGCGGCGGTGCTGGTGCTGGGCCTGCTGCCGGAGACGGCGCCGGTGCAGATCTCCCAGGTGGCCATCAACTTCGTGGCCTCCATGCAGTACAACACGTTCCGCCAGGCCGAGGGCATCCCCATGGCCACCACCTTCGCCACCAACCACATCCGGCAGATCGGCATCGGCCTGGCCACGGAGGTGCGCCACGGCCGCAGCGGCGACCACGGCCACCGCCGGAAGCTGGCGAAGCACGCGGAGATGCTGTTCTTCTTCATCCTCGGCGCCGTGACCGGCACGGTGTTCGGCAATCTGCTGGCGGGGAAGGCCATCTGGATCACGCTGCTGCCCCTGGGCGTCATCTTCGCCACGCTGCTGCACGCCGACCTGACGACGGAGAAGGACCTGGTGGACCGGAAGCCGGCCGGCCACTGACGCGCGCAGGAACGCAAAAAAATGACCGCCCATTGGGCGGTCATTTTTTCGGGATCCAGGCCTTACGCCTCCTCGGAGAAGCTGTCCTTGCCGACGCCGCAGAGGGGGCAGACGAAGTCCTCGGGCAGGTCCTCCCACTTGGTGCCGGCGGCGATGCCGTTGTCGGGATCGCCCAGGGCCTCGTCGTACACGTAGCCGCAGATGTCGCAGACGTATTTCTTCATGTTGATGTTCCTCCTTGGTGTAAAATCAATGAACGGATGTGAAAGTTTGGGCAGCCCCGGCGGGATCCGCCGCCGTCGGGCCGCAGCGTCCGCCGTCCGGCCCAATGGGGCAGCGGAGCGCATCGGTTCCGATGGAACGGCAAGGATGGTCCTGCCGGGCAACCAAAAGCCGCAGGGAATCCTGGGTGGATTCCCGAGGATTTTTGGGCAGCACGGCGGAATCAGCCGCCGCCGGGCCGCGGAACGAGATGCGCGGAGCTGCCCCTTTTTACTTCAGGGGTTCGAAGTCGGCTGCGCCGTGCTTGCACAGCGGGCAGATGAAGTCGGGCGGCAGCACCTCGCCCTCGTAGACGTAGCCGCAGATCTTGCAGACCCAGCCCTTCTTGTCCTCATCGGCCGGCTGGGGCTTCGGCTTCGTGTTGGCGAAGTAGTAGGCGTACGTGATGGAGGGCTGGTTGCTCAGGACGCGGGCCTCCGTCACGTCGGCCACGAAGAGCGTGTGGGTGCCGTAGTCGTAGTGGTCGATGACCTTGCAGGAGAGGAAGGCGTCGGCGTACCGGTTCAGGCGCAGGAGGCCGTTCTCGCTGCGCTCGGCGTGGGGGAAGCTGGCGAACTTGTCGGTGTCGCGCCCGCTGCAGAAGCCGAAGCACTGGAAGAGCTTGAACGGCGCGTCCTCGCTGAGGACGGAGACGTTGAAGACGCCGGTCTTGAGCAGCGTGTCGTGGGAATAGTTCTGCTTGTTGACGGCGATGGTCACGCGCTTGGGCGTGTCGGTCAGCTGGGTGACGGTGTTGATGATGCAGCCGTTGTCGCGCTTGCCGTCGTTCGTCGTCAGGACGAAGAGGCCGTAGCTGAGCTTGAAGAAGGCGTTCGGCTCGATCTGCTGGCTGTGGTCGATGACCTCGGCCTTGGGCATGGAGGCCACGATGGCGTCGGCCAGGGCCTGAAGCTGCGCGAGCTGCGCGTCCTTGACGGAGGAGCGGATGTCCACGTCGGCGTCGAGGATCGTCATGTTCTTCATGGACGAGACCATCTGGCGCATCAGGTCGCCGGAGGTGGGGGCCCAGCTGCCGTTCTGGATGATGCCGACGGTGCGGTTCTGGAGGTTGTGGGCCTTCAGGTCGGTGAGGACCGTCTCCATGTTGCAGAAGATGCCGGCGTTGTACGTGGTGGACGCGAACACCAGGTGGCTGCAGCGGAACGCCTCGGCCACGATCACCGACGGGTGGGTGGCCGACACGTCGTACAGCACCACGTTGCGGATGCCGCGGTCGGCCAGCTCGGAGGCCAGGATCTCGGCGGCGTTCTCCGTGTGGCCGTAGACGGAGCCGTAGGCGATCATGACGGCCGTCTCCTCGGGCTGGTAGCGGCTCCAGTGCTGGTACTTGTCGATGAACCAGCCGATGTTCTTCCGCCAGACGGGGCCGTGGAGCGGGCAGACCATCTCGATCTCGATGGTGGCGGCCTTCTTCAGCAGGGCCTGGACCTGGGTGCCGTACTTGCCGACGATGTTCGTGAAGTACCGGCGGGCGTCGGGCAGCCACTCGGTCTCGAAGTTGACCTCGTCGGCGAAGATGTTGCCGCCCAGGGCGCCGAAGGTGCCGAAGGCGTCGGCGGAGTAGAGGGTCCTGGTGGTGGTGTCGTACGTGACCATGACCTCGGGCCAGTGGACCATGGGGGCCATGACGAAGGTGAACGTGTGCCGCCCGGTGCAGAGCGTGTCGAACTCCTCCACCACCGTGGCGCGGCTGTCCACGTCGAAGTCGAAGAAGTTGCGGATCATCGGCAGCGTCTTGGCGTTGCAGACGACCTTCACGTCCGGGTAGCGGCGGACGACCTCGGCCAGGGTGGCGCAGTGGTCCGGCTCCATGTGGTTGACGACGACGTAGTCCAGCGGCCGGCCGGCCAGGACGTACTCCAGGTTCTCGAAGAACTGCTCGCTGACGGAGCGGTCCACGGTGTCCAGCAGCACGGTCTGCTCGTCGAGCACCACGTAGGCGTTGTACGAGACGCCGCGGGGGATGGGAAAGACGTTCTCAAAGAGCGCCAGCCGGCGGTCGTTGCCGCCGATCCAGTACAGGTCGTCCTGCAGTTTCTTTACACAGTGCATGGATATCTTGTCCTCCTTATGATCGTGCCACCAGTATACCATATTTTGCCCGGTTTGTCCGTTGGATTTCAAACAAAATCGGAAAAATTTCGGGAAGCGGCCGCAAATGCGGCGGAATGTTGGAATTCCAACAGAACTTCCGCCGCCATTATGATACAATCCGCCCGTAAAGTCAAGGAGGCGACGGAAAAATGATCCGGAAACTGATTCAGATCGACGAGGAGAAGTGCAGCGGCTGCGGCGCCTGCGCCGCGGCGTGCCACGAGGGGGCCATCGCCATGGTGGACGGCAAGGCGCGGCTGACCCGCGAGGACTACTGCGACGGCCTGGGCGACTGCCTGCCGGCCTGCCCCGCCGGGGCCATCACGTTCGTGGAGCGGGAGGCGCCGGCGTACGACGCGGCGGCCGCGGCGGCGGCCAGGGCTGCCGCGGGCGGCGGCTGCCCCGGCAGCCGGGTGCGGACGTTCGGCCGGCCGGCGGCCCCGGCGGCGGAGCCGCAGCCGTCGGAGCTGCGCCAGTGGCCGGTGCAGCTGCAGCTGGTGCCGGCGGAGGCGCCGTACTTCGACGGCTGCGACCTGCTGGTGGCCGCCGACTGCACGGCCTTCGCCCTGGGGAGCTTCCACGCCCGGCTGCTCCGGGGGCGCATCGTGCTGGTGGCCTGCCCGAAGCTGGACCGCGCGCCGTACGCCGGGAAGCTGGCGGAGATCTTCCGGCGGAACGACGTCCGCTCCGTCACCGTGGCGCGGATGGAGGTGCCGTGCTGCGGCGGCCTGACGTTCGCGGTGCAGCAGGGCCTGGAGCGCAGCGGGAAGGACATCCCCCTGCGGGTCGTCACCGTGGCCACCGACGGGCGGATCGCGGCGGAGGAATGAACCGGCGCCCTTGCACGGCGCGGGAATTTGTGGTATTCTGACGGTAATACGGCGGCAGAGCGCCGCCAGACGGGAGGAATTGCCATGAAAAAGAACTGCCTGCGCGCCGTGGCCCTGTGCCTGGCGCTGGCCGTGCTGGCGCCGGCGGCCCTGGCCGCCGACGGCGTGTCGGAGCTGCGCGGCCTGGAGGAGCTGGAGGCCGCGTACGGCCGGCTGACGCCCGACGTCATGCTGGAGGTGTTCAACGAGGAGTACCCGATGGTGACCCTGGCCCATCCGGAGGGCGGCCAGCTGCTGACCGACCCGACCTGGGGCGACGGCGTCGTCCTCAGCTCGGCCCCGGCGGAGCTGACCGTGGAGACCATGGACCTCTGGAGCGGCCCGCGGGACACGGTCGTCTACGTGGTGCCGGCCGGCACGGTCATCAGCCAGTACGAGCCGTACGACGACATCATCGGCCTCAGCGGCAGCACCGACCCCGACGGCACGTACCACTCCAACACGTACATGCACGAGGAGTACGTGGCCTTCCGGGAGCAGATGCCCATCACCGTGGAGGCCGGCTGGCTCTACTGCTTCAACTGGCCGGACTCCAAGAACACGCCCGTCTACGTCCGCGGCGCTTCGGCGGAGACGGAGACGCCGGAGGCCCTGCCCTTCACCGACGTGGCGGAGGACGCCTGGTACCGGGAGGCCGTGGCGTACGTCCATGAAAACGGCCTCATGGGCGGCGTGGACGGCGACACCTTCGACCCGTCCGGAGCGACCACCCGCGGCATGGTCGTGACGATCCTGTACCGGCTGGCCGGCGCGCCGGCGGCGGAGGCGAGCGGCTTCACCGACGTGGCGGCCGGCAGCTGGTACGCCGACGCCGTGGCCTGGGCCGCGGAGAACGGCGTCGTCACCGGCTACGACGACGGCACCTTCGCCCCCGGCCGGGCCGTCACCCGGCAGGAGCTGGCGGTGATCCTCCACCGGTACGCCGCGCTCCGGGGGCTGGACACCACCCAGGGCGGCATGGCCATCCGGGAGTACGCCGACTTCGGGGAAGTGGCCGGCTACGCGCAGGAGGCCATGGGCTGGGCCGTCAGCGCCGGCCTGATCTCCGGCACCGGCGGCAACCGCCTGTCGCCCCGCCTCGGCGCCGACCGCGCCACCACGGCGACGATCCTCATGCGTTTCTGCACGGGCGTGGCCGCCGAATAACGCCGCAATCCCGAAAATGACCGCCCCACGGGCGGTCATTTTTCTGCGCGGCCGCCGGGGCGGCGGGGCGTTGACAACGGGGCGGGCGCGTGGTACAATACCTCTGTTATATCGTTCAAAGGCGATGAAGAGGAGAGTACGCCCTGCTGCGCGGCCAAGAGAGCTTCGGAAGGTGAGAGGAAGCCCGACGCACCCGGCGGAACATG
>CAJFNY010000098.1 GCA_904395865.1 uncultured Oscillospiraceae bacterium | reverse complement strand
CCGCCGCTCCAACAACTTCCCTATGAGGCCCTTAAACTACTCTTCTCCTTCCCAGTTCACCGTCCAATATGTTTGACAAACCTACAGGCCACAAAATCGCCGGCCCCGCAGTTTGACACGGGCCCGGCAGGGCAGGATTCTTTGTCGTGGTGTCCATCCCCAAAAGCGGCAAGGCCACCGGCATAGCCAGTGGCCTGAAGCAGTCCTATAAGGACCTATTGCTGTACATATCTTAAAACGCACTGAATTTTTAAGAATGAGTAATCACGCTTCGTCAACACTCCGTTATCATTGCCGTATCGCATTCATAATTTACTTCGTCCAATGCTTAAAGCAATACTCTTGCGAGGTAGTCCTACCAGTAGAGCCGATGGAGTCACCCAACAGCAAGCTGCGGTAAACGCATGGTGCATTTACCGCAGCGCTCGTTCTTTACCTGCCATTTTGCAAGCACAGGAGCCGCGTGTAGGCGCCACACCGGGCAAAGCAGCAGGGTATCACAGCAAAGCTACCTCATCACTTCTCTTCGCGGGCCAGCTTCGTAACCGCCTCCCCTTCCAGCACGCACTCGCCGCGCTGGTTATAGCAGTTCGTCTGCATGACAACACGGCGCTTTTCACGTTTCTCTTTACAGGTAACAATAACGGTGATGGTATCATTGATGAATACCGGCGCCTTGAACTCCACGTATTGCGAGATGTACACCGAGCCTGGGAAGGCCAGTGTCAGGGCCGCCGGAATCAGGCTGGATGTCAACGCCCCGTGAGCGATCCGCTGGCCAAACATCGTGGCCTTGGCGTACTCGTCGTTGATGTGCAGCTGGTTCATGTCGCCGGAGACGGCGGCAAACAGCAGAATGTCCGCTGCGGTGATGGTCTTGCTGAACGTCTCAGAATCTCCGATCTTCAGCTGGGAATACGTGTATGCCATGGTAACACCTCCTGAATGATTGGTCTGCCTCAGAGGGATACGCCCTGCGCCCGCTCCACCCAGGCGCGGATACCGCAGGCGCCGTCGCCGTACAGGGCTTTGGGCGTCCGCTTCAGCGGTTCGGCGATCCGGGGCCGGAACTCCATCTGATCCAGGATATCCTTCTGAAGATCTACGCCCTCGGCAATTTCCACCAGCATGGGGCCATCTTCGGTGAGGCGGAATACTGCCCGCTCGGTAACGTACCACATGTTCTGCCCCCGCTCCAGAGCCAGCCGGCCGTTGTAGGAGATCTGCTGCACCTCGTTCACCAGCTTCCGGAAGGCGCCCTCCTTGCGGATAGTCACGCCGGCCTCCGGATCGAAAGCCACGTCCAGCCCGCCGCCGGTGAAGGTGGAGCAGAACACCACGTTCCGCGCCGTGGAGGTGATGTCGATGAAGCCGCCGGCGCCCGGTGCCTTGTCGCCCATGCGGGTGGCGTTGACGTTGCCGTGCCGGTCCATCTGGCCCGCACCCATGAAGGTGAAGTCGATGCCAGCACCGGTGTAATACTCGAACTGCCGGTCGTGGCCGATCAGGGCCTGGGCGTTCATGGCGATGCCGAAGTCGATGGTCGCCGCCGGAATGCCGCCGTAGATGCCGGACTCCACCGTGACGGTGACGCAGTCGGCCATGCCCTCCTCCGCCACGATGGGCCCTATGACATCATTGGGGATGCCCGTACCAATATTGATGATGGAATCCGGCACCAACTCCATCAGTGCACGGCGGCCGATGACCTTCCGGACATTAACCGGAATCGGCGCCGCAGCCGACTCCGGCGCGCGGATCTCGCCGGTATAGGCCGGGTCGTAGTACCAGGAATACGTCTGGCGGTGCTCAGTGATGGGATCGTCACAAACCACCACCGCATCCACCAGCACGCCTGGCACCACCACGTCCTTGGGCCGCAGCGTGCCGGCCTGCACCACCTTCTCCACCTGACAGATGACCTTCCCACCCCAGCGGCGGGTGGCCATGACCGCCGGCAGAATCTCCAGCACCATCGCCTCGCGCTCAGTGCTGATGTTGCCGAACTCGTCGGCGTAGGTGCCGCGGAACACCAGCGTGTCGATGGGCACCTCCTTATATTGAATGTACTCCTCGCCGTCCACTGTAACCACCGCCACGACGTCGTGGCCGCACTCCTTGGTGCGTCGGTTCATCTTTCCGCCCTCGATTCGCGGGTCAATGTAGGTGCCCAGGCCGATCTTGCTGAGCTTGCCCGGTTCCCGCAAAGCCATACTGTGGAACATATTGGCCATCTGGCCTTGGGGCAGGTTGTACGCCTCGACCTGATTGCCGGAGATCAGAGCCATCATCTCCGGGGACTGGCCCCAGTGCCCGCCGATGACCCGGCGGAGCAGCCCCTCGTGGGCCAGCCGCGTCATTCCGTAGGGCGTCTTCATGGCGGACTGGCCGCAGGTGTGGAAGAAGGTGAGGTCCCGCGGATGGCCCTCCTCCAGGAACCGCCGCTCGATCTCCTTTAAAATCGTCTCGCTGGCGCAGACCAGCGTCATGCTGATGGTGCACAAGGTCGACCCGTCCGCAATCCAGTCGACCGCCTGCTTGGCATTGATGAATACAGGTTTTTTCATTCAGAACCTTTCCTTTTCTGTCTCAGACAGCAGCAGCGGCTCGTAGTACGCCCGCAGCTGGTGCTTGGCCATCTTGTTGTTGGGATTCAGTGGGATCTCATCCACGATCCGAATGTACTGCGGCACCTCGTACTTGGCCAGCCGGGTCATCAGAAAGTCGCGAATGGCCTCCGGCGTCAGTTCTGCGCCGGGTCGCAGGGTGACGACTGCCGCCGGTACCTCGCCGTGGCGCTCGTCGCGGACCGGGAACACGGCACACAGATCGACCTCCGGCATCGCATACAGCTCCTTTTCTACCAAAATGGAGAAAATCTTCTCGCCGCTGCGGTTAATCATATCCTTTTTCCGGTCCACTACGTAGACATAGCCGTCGTCGTCTATCTTGCCCAAATCTCCGGACAGCAGCAACCCGTCCCGGAAGCCATCTCCCTGTCTGCGGCCCCAATAGTGATCGATGACGACACTGCCTCCGAAGCAGATTTCCCCAATGACACCGTTTGGCACCGGACGTCCCTGATCGTCACAGACACGCAGGACCGTGTTGGGTGCCACAATGCCAGAGGCCCCTCCCTTGTCGACATCGAAATAGTGCGTCGGAAACAGTACGCCAGCGCCAGCCGTCTCCGTCATGCCATATGCACAGTGGAAGTCGATGTGAGGATTCCTCCCACAGTAACGGCGGATGGTGTCGGCTGCGATGGCGCCACCGCCGCACACGGCGCAGCGGAGCGACTCAATAGGCTGGCCATCCGGTTGCGCATCGTACAGCATGGTGTAGATGGAAGGTACTGCGTGGATGTGGGTTGCTTTGTGGAGCCGCATCAGCTCATTGCACCGCCCAGCGTGAAACTTCGGCATCAGGACCATTTTTCCACCGAGATAGACGAACAGTGCCATCAGGCAGCTCAGGCCGGTGATATGAAACATGGGCACACCGATAACTGTACATTCGTTTTCATCCATCCGCAGGATATCTGCGTACGACAGGACGTTCTGCAACACATTGAAGTGGGATATCAGCGCACCTTTGGGCGTACCGGTCGTCCCAGAGGTGTACATAATTAGCGCCGGCGCAAAGAGCTCCCGGCACACCGGCGCATCACCGTCAGAGGACAGCGCGTCCATGGTGGCACACGCCACACCCTCCAGTGCCGGGGTATCCCCGCTGCCGAAGATCACACGCCGTACCTGGGTCTCTCCCAACGCCGTCCGAAGCTTTCCAACCCAGTCCACATCGGAGAACAGCAAATCAGCGCCTGTGTCGTTGAGCATCCAGGCCAGCTGCGGCGGCGCAATCTTGGTGTTCAGCACCACGGCGATGGCTCCCAGCTTGACAATGGCGTAAAACGCCGTACAGAAATCAATGCTGTTCATCATCAGCAGCCCCACCCGGTCGCCGGGGCGAACGTGATATCGGTCATACATTGCAGCACTGACGCGGTCTACCCGCCGGCAGAGCTGTTGCCAAGTAACGGTCTCCCGGTCGTCCACTGCAGCCGTTCGCTCCGGCGTGCGGCAGGCGGTGGCCCGCAGCGTTTCATACAGATTCCGAAAATCGCATTCATAGCAAAGAATTCTCTGCCCCGTCCGCGGATGTGCAATCGTGTGCAGAGGGCAGCGGATTGAAGTTACGGGGATATCCATGGTACTCACCTCAGATGGTTCCTCAGCGTGCCGGCCGCATCCCCCGTCGCCTTACGCTCAGGTGGGATGCTCCGCGTCGGATTGACGCTTGAGCAGATAAAGCAGAGACGTGCGCAGATGCTCCGACATCATCACGCGGGCATACTCACTTCTGTGATTCCGCACCGCCTCGAAAATTTTGACATGGTCGCCGAGCGAGCTGCTGATAGCCTCCGGCGCCTCATTGATTTTCCCGGTATAATACGTCGCCAGTTCTGAAAACATGTTGCAGACTGCCTCCAGCAGCTGATTCCCGCTGATCTGGATTATTTTCTGATGGAACTGGTGATCTGCCACGGAATACCGCTCCTGCTGGCCGTCCTCTGCCGCCTGGCGCATTTCCTCGATCAGCCGACCCAGGCACGCGACATCGTCCTCGGTGGCGTTCTCCGCAGCCAGGCTGCAGCAGCCGCTCTCCACGATGATACGCGACGTATAAACCTCTTCAATACGTGCGGCGTTGCAGCGCAGCAGCGGCAGCAAGGGCTCAATGAAGCTGGCAGGGCTGATCTCGTTGACATAGGTACCATCACCCTGGACGATGTCCAGAATGCCCAGAATTGCCAATGTTTTGAGACTCTCCCGCAACGTTACCCGACTGACATTCAGGAGCTGACACAGCTCAGCTTCCGGCGGGATCTTTTCTCCTACCTTCCACTGGCCCGTGGCGATCTTGTCGATGATAATCTGGGAAATCTGGTAGTATTTATAGTTTTTATACACTTTTCCCCTGCTTTCACACTTCATGTCGGCACTTCACTTCTGTCAGGATGGCTGCCCTGGCGGGTTATACCGCCAGGACGCGTCTCCAGTATATCACATCTGTGGGCCAATCATGAAGTCTATTCATCCAATAAACGGAAAAAATGGCAATTGATGGATGAATTTACTCGCAGCGTTCAAACAGCACCGCGATGCCCTGGCCGCCGCCGATGCACAGCGATGCCACACCGTAATGGGAACCGCGGCGGACCATCTCGTTCATCAGCTTGATGGTGATGATGCAGCCCGTAGCTCCAATGGGATGGCCCATGGCGATGCCGCTGCCGTTGGGATTGACCTTTTCGTCGTTCAGGCCCAGCTCCTGGATGCAGGCAGCCGCCTGGGCAGCAAATGCCTCATTCAGCTCAAAGACATCAATGTCCTCTTTCGTAAGGCCAGTCTTGGCAAACAGCTTGCCCATGGCCGGTACGGGGCCAATGCCCATGTACATGGGGTCAACGCCAGCCACAGCCGCATCCACCAGGCGGACAACAGGCTTCAGGCCCAGCTCTTTGGCTTTGGACTCCTTCATCACCAGGACGGCAGCTGCACCGTCGTTGATGCCGGAGGAATTTCCAGCCGTAACGGTGCCACCCTCTTTGAAGGCGGGGCGCATCTTCGCCAGCCCCTCCATGGTCACGTTGGGACGGATATGCTCGTCGGTGTCAAAGATCTTCGTTTCCTTCTTACCGACCTTGACCTCGATGGGAACGATCTCGTCTTTGAACTTCCCGGCAGTACTGGCCGCAGCGGCACGCATCTGACTGTTGTAGGCCAGCCGGTCCTGCATCTCCCGGGTGATGTGGTAGCGCTCGGCCACGTTCTCAGCAGTCATCCCCATGTGGTAGCGGGTAAAGGGGTCGGACAGCGCCGTGATCAGGCCGTCCTCCAGCTCCCCGTGGCCCATGCGGTAGCCGTAACGGGCCTTGCGCAGATAGAAGGGGATGTTCGTCATACTCTCGCAGCCGCCGGCGATGGCAATGTCACAGTAGCCATCTTGGATCTCCTGAGCCGCCGTGACAATGGCCTGGATGCCGGATGAGCAGAGCCGATTCACCGTCAGCGCCGTGCACTCGTATGGCAGTCCGCCCTTGACGGCGCAGAGGCGGGCCGCAAAGGCGTTCTCCGCCGCCTGGCCCACGTTGCCGAACACCACTTCGTTCACCAGCTCCGGCGCGATGCCGGTGCGTTTAAGCAGCTCGCGGATGACGATGCCACCCAGATCCGAGGCTTCCAGGTCTTTCAGAGAGCCCCCCATCTTACCAACGGCCGTCCGGCAGCCACCAACAATGACAATCGCGTCCTTTTTATCCATTTCAAGTTCCTCCTTGCGGCATTACAACACCATGCCGCCATCCACGTTGTAGATACCCTGAGTCATGTGCGAGGCATCGTCTGAGGCCAGGAAGGCAACCATGTTACCCACGTCTTCCGGCGTCCCCATCTCCCCCAGGGACAGCTTACTGACCATGATCTCCTTGGCCTTCTCCGGTACGTTGGCTGTCATCTCAGTCTTGATGAAGCCCGGAACGATAGCGTTGCAGGTGATGTGGTACTTGCCCAACTCCTTGCCGGCCGTGCGGGTCAGGGCGATGACACCGGCCTTGGCAGCGGCGTAGTTGGCTTGGCCGATGTTGCCGTTGAGGTACGAGGCCGAGGAGATGTTGATGATCCGGCCATACTCCCGCTCGATCATGTGCAGAACCGCCGGTTTCATGGTGTAGAACATGCCCGTCAGATTGACGGCGATCACCGCGTCCCATTCCTCCTTCGTCATCTTCTTGATGGTGCGATCTTTGTTAATGCCGGCGTTGTTGACAAGAATATCCAGCTTGCCGAACCGCTCGATGGTGTGGGCAATCAGGTTTTGGGCCTGATCCCAGTCGGCGACGTTGCAGAGCGTGTAGTCGGCCGTGGCGCCCATGTCGATGAGCTTCTGCACCGCCTGCTTCGCCGTCTCCTCGTTGACATCGGAAATCATGATCGTGGCGCCCTTCTCGGCCAGCTTCTTCGCAATGCCGAAGCCGATGCCGCGGCCGGAACCGGTGACAATGGCGACTTTCCCGTCCAAACGTTCACTCATGGCTTTTAAAACCTCCTCATTTTTGTTTTGACGGACCTGCGACTTGCCGCAGACCGGCACACAGTTTCACCGTGCCCGTCGAGATAGATATTATGTTTTGCCCATTAAAACATAATATGTTTACGTATCTGACTATAGCGCATCTTTCACAAATTGTAAAGCCCTTTTCGAAAATTTTTTGAAAAATATGTTGACATCCTTATTTGATTCTGGTATTTTTGTCTTGCAGCGCAGCAATTTCGTCGGCAAGCTTTATTTATATTTCACAATTTACTCTAGATTCTCTCCTTTAGATTTCATAAACATATTATTAATTTATACATTTTCATAATACTTTTCCAAGCATTTCATGCGCTACCTTAGACCACGCCGTCAGGCGTTTTTATAGATTCCGCAACCACAACACCCCAAAATCAGCAAGGAGGATTACCATGAAAAAAGTCATAAGCGCACTTCTGATCGCAGCCATGCTCTTCACACTTGCTGCTTGCGGCAATGACACGACGTCGGAACCTAGTAATTCTGCAGCCGAGGACAACAGCGGAAACGGAGTGGAAACTGGTGAGGCGGAATCCGTCAAAGTCATCGATTTCATTAACATGTCCGGCTCTGCCTCCGTCGGCGGCGAGATGTGCGTTCGCGCTGTCGACCTAATGGTGGAAATGATCAACGAAAATGGCGGCATCCAATCCCTGGGCGGCATACCAATTGAGGTGGTCTACGGCGACATTCAGTCGGACCAGAACCAAGTGAAGACGGTCGTCGAGCGCGTGCTGTCTGAGAATCCGGATGCAGTTGCCGCGCTCGGCACCGGCGGCTCCGCCTACACCGTTACGGCGCTTCCCATTTTCGAGCGTTACGGAATCCCCACGGTCACCATGAATGTAGCCGAGTCCATCGTCACCTCCGGCTACCAGTACATCGTCATGGGCTCTGCCTGCGCCGACCAGACCGGCCCCATGCAGGTCCGATTCTTGGAGTACATGCGCGATGAGTACGGCTATGACACCTCCAAGTGCGCCATTCTCTACACTGACAACGATTACGGCCTCTCCAACGCCACCGGCAGCGCCGAGTTGATCGAGTCCACCGAAGGCCTGGAGTTGGTGTACAACGAGTCGTTCCCAGCTGATCTGTCTGATGCCACTTCCATCATCACCGCCATCAAGGCCAGTGGTGCTGAGGCACTGTTCCTGACGTGCGACATCGCCACTGGCACGGTCATTATGGACGCCATGAGCGCCCTGGACTACCATCCGGTCGTCATCGGCGGCGGCGGCGCCATGGTGCAGAACTCCTTCGCCGAGGCGCTGGGCGATTCCTGCGTGGGGCTGCTGTCCAGCTCCATCTCCGCGCAGAACGTCACCAATGTCACGAACAATGAATTCTTCACGGAGTTCGTCGACCGCTATGAGGAACTGTACGGCCCCGGCAACGAATATACTTGCGCCGAGAGCTCCGGCCTGTATCTGATCTACCAGGCTCTGGAGAAGTCCGGCTCCACAGATCGTGACGTCATTCTCGAAACCCTCAAGAGTGAGGAATTTGAAACGATGTATCCTCAGAACGGTGGCGGCCTTGCCTCGTTTGACGAGAACGGCAAGAGCGAGAACGGCGTCATGCTCATGGTCCAGTGGCAGAAGGGTGATGACGGTCAGTACTACATGAAAGCCATTTATCCGGAAGAGGTTGTCGGCGATGGCGCCACGTTCCTGGATCAGAGAACCTCCTGACGCAAACAGCTTGCTTTGACAAGAAAACCCCGCAGCGGGAGGCATTCTCCCGCTGCGGGCCCCAAAACAGCTACCCTAGGAGGCAAATGAATGGCTTGGTTAATCTCGCAGGCATTCATCAACGGCATCTTAAACGGCGGAACCTACGCGCTGATCGCCATGGGCGTTACCATTATTTTCGGCGTGATGCGCATGGTCAACTTCGCCAGCGGCGCTTACCTGATGATCGGCCTGTATCTTACCTACTTCTGTTATCAGATTTTCGGATGGGATCCTTACATCATGATTCCTTTCGTTCTCATCCTTGCAGCAATCGTCGGATACCTCTCTTATTTGATTACGCTGAAGCCCATCATCCGGAAGGATCGGACCTCTGCTATCATCATCACCGTTGGCCTTGCATTTTTCTTCCAGAATGTTGTTCTCCTGATTTTCGGCGGTGACTCGCTCTCGGTCCCCTCCGTCATGAACAACGTCAGCGTCGCGTTCGGCCCGTTCTCCGTCAGCGGAGCCCGTCTGATCGCTTTCTGCGCGTCGGTCGTCCTGGCGCTGATCGTCAACATCCTCATTAAAAGGACCTCCCTGGGCCGCTGCATGCGCGCAACCTCAGAAAGTCCCGAGGTCGCCGAAATGCTCGGCGTCAATACCGGCTCCGTTCACGCCATCGCATGGACCCTCGGCGTCACGCTGGCATCCTTCGCCGGACTGATGCTCAGCCCCATCTATATGATTACATCCACAGTGGGCACGCCTTTCCGCACAGCTTCCCTGCTGGCGGTGGTCCTGGGCGGCCTGGGCGATATCCGCGGCGCGTTCGTCTGTGGCCTCCTCCTGGGCGTTACCGAGGCGCTGGTGGGCGGCCTGATTTCTGCGGATCTGGGCCCCTTCGGGCTGTTCGTCCCCTTCCTGATTCTTCTGTACTTTAAGCCCTTCGGCATCTTCGGGAAAGGAGAGCGGCAGGCATGAAGATTTTTCAAAACAAGAACCGGATCTACGCGGTTGTACTGATCCTGGTGGCAGCCGTGCTGCTGATCTTCCCCATCACGAATCCCTCCAACTACGTCATCACCGTCCTGATCCAGTGCATGGTATTCGGTTCTCTGGGCGTTGCGTGGAATATCATTGGCGGCTACGGCGGGCAGATCGGCTGGTGCCATGCGGCGTTCGTCGCCGTGGGCGCGTACACCAGCGTTATTATTTACAGCCGGCTGAATATCACGCCGCTCGTCACGTTCCCCCTGGGCATGATTCTCTCAGTGGTTTTGGCCACCATCATCGGCAAGGTCACGTTCCGCTACCGCGGCCCGTTCTTCGCCATCACGACCATCGCTTTTGCCGAAATCGTGCGCGTGGTGCTGATCTACTGGAGAAGCCTGACCAGCGGCACGGCCGGCCTGGCCGTCCCGTATCACGGTGCCTCTCCACTGAACCTCGTGTTCGACAACGACCGGCCGTTCTACTACATCATGATCTTCGTCATGGCGCTGGTGCTGCTGATCGCCTGGCTGTTCGTCCGCTCGAAGACCGGCTACTATCTGCGGGCCATCAAGGGCGATGAGACAGCCTGCCGCACGCTCGGCATCGACTCCGGCAAGGTCAAGCTGCGCGCCTTCCAGCTCAGCGCGGCGCTGTCGGCCATGGTCGGCATGGTCTACGGCTTCTTCCAGATGTTCATCGCGCCGGACGCCATCGCCGGACTGGACTTCACCATCCGCATCGTCTCCTGCGTCATCATCGGCGGCATCGGCACGCTGTTCGGCCCCGTCCTGGGCGCGTTCATCGTTCTGCCGCTGATCGAGCTGGCCAACTCCCTGATCAGCTCCGGATCTCAGATGATCTACGGCATCATGCTGATTGCCATCGTCATTCTGCAGCCGGCCGGCGTCATCGGAATTTTCCACAGCATCTCCAACCGTGTCCGCCGGAAGAAGGAAGGAGCGGAACAGTCTGTATGAAAGAAATGCTGCAAATCCAGAATCTGTCGATTTCCTTCGGCGGCATCCACGCCCTCAGCGACGTCTCCTTCGACGTACACGACGGGGAAATCCTCGGGCTGATCGGCCCCAACGGTTCCGGGAAGTCTACGACGGTCAACATCGTCTCCGGCCTTTACCGGGCGGACAGCGGGAAGATCATTTTCAACGGCAAGGAGGTGCCGCATAAGCTCAACGACGTCGCCCGGTCCCGGCTGGGCATCGGACGGACGTTCCAGACGCCCAAGCCCTTTTCCAACATGAGCGTCTACGACAACGTGTTTACCATTGCCCTGCAGAAGCACTCCTTCCGCGCCGCCCGGGAGCGGACGGATGAGATCCTGGAGCTCACCGGGCTGCACGTCTACGCTTCCATGCTCAGCGCCAAGCTTCCCATCGAAAAGCGCAAGTGGCTGGACATGGCGCGCATCCTCGTGACGGATCCGAAGATCCTGATGCTGGACGAGGCGCTGGCCGGCCTGAACGCCAGCGAAATGGACGAGAGCCTGGCGCTGGTCAAAAAGATCAATGAGAGCGGCCTGACGGTCCTCTTCATCGAGCACATCATGAAGGCCGTGGTGACGCTCTGCCACCGGGTCGTAGTACTCAACCAGGGCCAGCTGCTGGCGGAGGGCGAGCCCCGCGAGGTGCTGGAACGGAAGGAAGTCATTGAGGCATATCTGGGGGAGGCGGATCACTAATGCTGGAAATCAAAGGTCTCTGCGCCGGATATGGAGATCTGAAAGTCCTTTTTGATGTGGATTTAACCGTGAAAGAGGGAGAGATCGTTTCCCTGGTCGGCTCCAACGGTGCCGGCAAGACCACACTACTCCGGATTATTTCTGGACTTGAGAAAATCAACGGCGGTGCGGTAACGTTCAACGGCGTTGACCTGATCGCCCAGAAGCCGTACCGGCGCGCGGAGCTCGGCATCGCCCACATTCCACAAGGGCGCGGTGTGCTGACACGCCTGACGGTCCGGGAAAATTTAATTATGGGTGCCTACCACAAATCTGCACGTCCCAACATGGAAAAGCATATTCAGCGCGCCTATGAGATGTTCCCGATCCTGAAGGAGCGCCAGAACCAGCCGGCTGGTCGGCTCTCCGGCGGCGAACAGCAGATGCTGGCCATCTCCCGGGCCTTGACCATGGAGCCCCAGCTCATCATGATGGATGAGCCCTCCCTGGGCCTTGCCCCCATCTATGTGAAGCAGGTGTTCGAGATCATCAAAGGGCTTTCCAAAGAGGGTATCGCCATCCTGGTGGTGGAGCAGAACTTGTATCAGGCGCTTTCCATCGCCGACCGCGGCTACGTTCTGGAGACCGGCCGTATTACCATGGAAGGCGATGCGAAGGATATGCTGGCCAATCCGGATATTCAGGCGGCCTATTTGGGTATTTAATCTTGTCTTGGAGGGAAACGGATCATGAGCGGTATTTTTGAGGGAATTCGTGTTTTGGACCTGGGGCGCTTCATCTCGGCCCCGTTCGGGTCGCAGCTGATGGCTGACCTCGGCGCGGATGTCATCAAGGTGGAGCGCGCCGGCAAGGGCGACGACGGCCGGCGGCTGGGGCCATTCCACAACGGCGTCAGCCTCTACGTGCCGACGTTCAGCCGCAACAAGCGCGGCGTGACCGTCAACTTCCGTTCCGACGAGGGCAAGCGCGTCTTCCGGGAGCTGGTCCGCAGCGCCGACGTGATTTATGAGAATTTCCGCCCCGGCACCATGGCCAAGATGGGCTTCAGCTACGACGAGGTGCAGAAAATCAACCCGCGGATCATCATGGTCTCTATCTCCGGCTTCGGCCAGGAGGGCAAGTACCGCGACCGCGCCGCGTTCAACGACGTGGTGACGGCCATGAGCTGCTTCATGAGCCTGAACAACCTGCCCGACGGCACGCCCATGGGCACCGGCGTCCCGGCCGCCGACCACATCGCCGGCCTCTACGCCTCGTTTGCCGTGGCCGCCGCGCTCTACGATCGGCAGCGGACCGGCAAGGGCCAGTACATCGATATGGCGATGATGGACTGCATGATTTCGTTCTTGGAGACCTCTATCCCCAATGCCAGCGCCAACGGATTCAACTCTGGCCACCGGAAGCACACCGGTGACCCGCTGACCGTCCCCACCAACACGTTCCGGACGAAGGACGGCTACGTCAATATCCACGCGGGCACCGATCCCAACTACCGGAATTTCGCGCCCCTCACGAAGGACCCCGTGCTCAACGATCCGAAGTATCAGAAGGTCGAGGCGCGCATGCAGGACTACGATCTCATCAACGACACCACCGCGAAATGGTTCCTGACCGTCACCTGTGAAGAGGCCGAGAAGATGCTGTCCGACGCCGGCATTCCCGTTGCCATCGTCTATGATCTTCAGCGTCTGCTTCACGACAGCAACACGTATGACCGGCACCAGGTGGTCATGATGGACATCCCCGGCGCCGGAGAGGTCGGCTTCCCCGGAAACCCGATCAAGATGCGCACCCGCCCGCTGGGCCCCAACCACCGTGCGCCGATGATGGGCGAGCACAATCAGGAGATCTACACGTCCCTGGGCTTCACGGAAGAAGAGCTGAAGACGCTGCAAGCCAACGGCGACATTTGACGCGCCGAATCCATCACAAAATAGGGAGGAATCACCATGTCAGTCACGTGTGAAGTGCTGGAGCAGGGGATCGCCAAAATCACCTTCTCCAATCCGCCGGTCAACTCGCTGGACCTGGACACCAAGACGAAGCTCGCCGAGGCCTTTGAGGACTACGGCCAGCGCGAGGACATCTGCGCCATCATCCTCTGCGCCGACGAAGCCTCCAAGGGCTTCTCCGCCGGCAGCAACTTCGTGGAATTCACGTCCTACAAGCAGAACTTCGACGAATACCAGAAGGTCGACATCCGCATGGTGGATGCCATGAACAACTCCAGGGCTGCCATCGTGCTGGGCGTCAAGGGCTACGACCTGGCCATGGGCATCGCGCTGACGGCGTACTCCGACATCGTGGTGGCCAGCGAAGACGCCTACTTCGGCGTCCCGGAGATCAACGTGGGCATCGTCGGCGCGTTCGACATGCTCTGTTATCTGACCTCCGTCAAGCAGGCGCGGTATATGAGCTTCACGGGCGATTACATTTCCGCCCAGCGCATGTACGAGTTCGGCAACGTGCAGTCCATCGTGCCGCGGGAACAGCTCATGGACGAATGCCTGAGCATCGCCCGCAAAATTGCCTCCAAGTATCCCAGGGCCATTCACATGTACCGCCAGATCATGATGACCTGCATGAAGGATACCTACACCTACGCCATCGCCGAGATCAGCCGCCAGCTCAGTCAAAAGCTAATGCTTGATCCTGAACGCGAAGCGCTGATGTCCCGCTTCCATGAGACAAAGACAAAAAACGCCTGATTCCCTTGTGATCGGGTTTACGGCAGTTCTTTCCACCGCTCGGCCGATTTTATGTAAGGAGTGTACATTATGAATCGCATTCGACTGCACCATGTGGGTATCGTTCTTCCTTGCCGGGAGCGGATGGAGGAATTTTTGAAAATCTTCAACTTCGCCATCGACCGGGAGGAGTACGTGGCCGCCTACCACGCCCAGTGCGTCTTTACCCGCCACAACGACAACGAGACGTCGCTGGAATTCGTCCTCCCGGACTCCGGCGTGCTCTGCGACTACAACGGCGGCAAGGGCGGCATTCACCACATTGCGCTGGAGGTGGACGATGTGGAGGCCGTCCGGCGGGAGTACGAGGCCGATGGCCGCAAAATGCTGGAGGAGGCCGCCGTTCCGGGTGCCTGCGGTATCATCGTCAACTTCCTCCGCCCCCGGTACGGCGCTGGCATCCTAGTGGAATTCGTCCAACGCCTGCATGCCAATAGCGTCTAAATTTCACAAAACAGCCGACATAGTCTGTCGGCTGTTTTGTACTTCAGATAATATCTTATCGCCCAGTCGTTCGTGTGTTTGACACACGAACGACTGGGCGATATACTAAGGTCAGAATTTACCGAAGGGGGCTGCGGCCATGAGTACGCTGCGGGAAGTCAATCTGGAGCAGGGGATGCCGTATGCGGCCGACGCCGTCCGGCGGCTGACCTTTGAGGTGCACCACAGCAGGGATCTGGGCTGCACCGTCCTGAAGATTATCCACGGCTACGGCTCCTCCGGCAAGGGCGGCAAGATCCGCCTGGCCGCCCGGGAGCGGCTGGACTTCCTCCAGCGCAAGGGCGAGATCCGCGGCTACATCCCCGGCGAGAAGTTTACCATCTTCGACGACGCCACCCGGAAGGCCTTTCTCGTCTGCCCGGAGCTGCGGAAGGACCGGGACCTGGAGCGCAGCAACAACGGCGTCACGTTCATCGTCCTGTAGGCCCGTCCAGGACGTACCAGCTGGAACAGAGCCGGTCCGCGCCGAAGCCCAGCCGCCGGTACAGCGCCAGGGCCGGCCCGTTGGTGCTGGCCACCTCCAGCGTCACCTCCGCGGCCGTCATGCGGCTGCACACGGTCCGCACCAGCGGCCCGCCCAGGCCCCGGAAGGCCGGCAGCACACCGACGGCCCGGAGCGTCCCGTCGGTCCACTGGGCGATGCCGGCGATCTGCGCCCCCACCAGTGCCAGGCACGCCTGCTCGCCGCGGGCCAGCAGCGCCTCCAGGCCGGCCGCCGTGCAGCCGGCAGCGTTGGGCACCTGCCGGAACAGCTCGTTGTAACACGCCCGGTACTCCGCGGCGCGCTCCGGTGTCACCGGCAGCAGCGCCACCGGCGGCTCCGGCGGCTGCAGCGTTTGCCGGCGGCAGCGCAGCTCCAGCACGTCGTACGCATGGGGCAGCGGCAGCGGCGACTCCGCCGATGCCAGGCTGCGGGCCGCGCCGGCGGCCCGGCAGAAGCCGCGACACTCGTCCAGGAACGCCTCCATCCGGCCCGGCAGCGCGCTGCGGACGAGCACGTAGGCACAGCGGCTGAACGGAATCTCCCGGAAGATCAGGGACGCCACGCCGAACTGGCCGGTAAACATCGGAATATCCCTCATAGAAACCTCTCAATCTGCATTCCGCCCGGCGGGCGGAGAAACGGAGCTGCACATGGAATACGGAAAAGTCTGTCTGCGCCGCGGCGAGGAGCGCGATCTCCGCGCCGGCGGCCTCTGGATTTACGACAATGAAATCGACTGGGTGGACGACGTCTGCGCCGACGGCGACGTGGTGGACGTACTGGACAGCCGCCTGCACTTCGTGGCCCGCGGGTACTTCAACCGCCGCTCGAAGATCGCCGTCCGCGTCCTGACCCGCGACCCGGAGGAGGCCGTCGACCGGGACTTCTTCCGGCGGCGGCTGGAGGCCGCCTGGTCGTACCGGTGCTCCCTGGGCTTTGAGAACGCCTGCCGTGTGGTGTTCGGCGAATCCGACGGCCTGCCGGGGCTGACGGTGGACAAGTTTGGCGACTACCTCTCCTTCCAGACCGTGACGCTGGGCATGGAGCGGTGGAAGCCGGTCCTCGTGGACTGCCTGGCGGAGCTGTTCCACCCCGCCGGCATCTGCGAGCGCAACGATGTGGCCGTCCGGGAGAAGGAGGGCCTGGCGCAGCAGGCCGGCTGCGTCTGCGGGACGCTGCCGCCCCTGGCAGAGATCCGGGAGCACGACGCCGTCATGCTGGTGGATGTGCTCCACGGCCAGAAAACCGGCCACTTCCTGGACCAGCAGGAGAACCGCGGCCGCATCCGCCCCTACTGCGCCGGCCGGCCGGTGCTGGATCTCTGCTGCCACACCGGCGGCTTCTCCATCCACGCGGCCCTGTACGGCGCGTCCTCCGTCAAGGCCGTGGACGCCTCGGCCGAGGCGCTGGAGATGCTCCGGCAGAACGCCCGGCGCAACGGCGTGGAGGACCGCGTGGAGCCGGTCTGCGACAACGTCTTCGACCTGGTCCGCCGGGAGGCGGAGGCCGGCATGCAGTACGGCCTCGTCATCTGTGACCCGCCGGCCTTTGCCAAGAGCCGCAAGGCCCTGGACGGCGCCCTCCGGGGCTACAAGGAGCTGAACCTCCGCTCCATGCGCCTGACGGCGCCGGGCGGCTACTTGGCCACCTTCTCCTGCAGCCAGTTCGTCACGCCGGAGAAGTTCCACCGGATGCTCCAGGACGCAGCCGCCGACTGCGGCCGGCCGGTGCGGCTGCTGGAGACGCTGATGCAGTCCCGGGACCATCCGGCCACGCTGAACGCCGAGCAGGCTCTGTACCTCAAGGGCTGCATTCTGCAGGTATTATAGCATGAAGGACCTGATTCTGCTGGGCGGCCCCATGGGGGTCGGAAAGACGACTGTGTGCCGCAGCCTGATGGCACGTCTGGACGGCTGCTTCTGGCTGGACGGCGACTGGTGCTGGACCATGCACCCGTTCATCGTGGACGACGAGACGAAGGCGCTGGTGGTGGACAACATCGTCCACACGCTCTCCGGCTTTCTCCGCTGCTCCCGGTGCCGGACGGCGCTGCTCAGCTGGGTGCTGGACCTGCCGGAGACGTGGGAGCTGCTGCTCCGGCGGCTGCCGCTGGACGGCTGCCGCGTGCACCGGGTCATCCTGACGGCCCGGGCCGAGGTGCTGGCCGCCCGGGTGGCGGCTGACGTGGCCGCCGGCATCCGGGAGCCGGGCGCCGTGGAGCGGAGCCTGGCCCGCCTGCCCCGATACGCCGGACTGCCGGGCCTCCATCTGGACACCACCGGCCTGACGCCCGACGATGTGGCAGCGCAGCTGTTGGATCTCCTGACGGCGCAGGAAGCCGTCCGCACGCCACACCTCTATATAAAGAATATATAAAGAGCGGCAGCCACAAAAAAAGTGGCTGCCGTTCTTTTGCAGAGGAATCAAGCCATGCCGAAGATGGCCAGCAGGAAGCCGGCAGCGATGGCGGAGCCGATGACGCCGGCCACGTTGGGGCCCATGGCGTGCATCAGGAGGAAGTTGGCGGGGTTGGCCTTCTGGCCCTCCACCTGGGAGACGCGGGCGGCCATGGGCACGGCGCTGACGCCGGCCGAGCCGATCAGCGGGTTGACCTTTCCGCCGGTGGCCTTATACATGATCTTGCCGAAGATCACGCCGCCGGCCGTGGAGAAGGCGAACGCGAACAGGCCCAGGAAGATGATCTTGATGGTCTGCCCCGTCAGGAACCGGGAAGCCACGGTGGTGGCGCCCACGGAGGTGGACAGGAAGATGGTGACGATGTTCATCAGGGCGTTCTGGGCCGTGTCGGACAGGCGGTCGGTGACGCCGGTCTCCCGCAGCAGGTTGCCCAGCATCAGGCAGCCGATCAGCGGCGCCGTGGAGGGCAGCAGCAGGACGACGAAGATGGTGACGACGATGGGGAACACGATCTTCTCCGACTTGGACACGGGCCGCAGCTGCTCCATGGGGCACTCCCGCTCCTTCTTGGTGGTGAGCGCCTTCATGATGGGCGGCTGGATCAGCGGGATCAGGGCCATATACGAGTAGGCGGCGATGGCGATGGCACCCAGGAGCTCCGGGGCCAGCTTCGTCGTCACGTAGATGGCAGTGGGTCCATCGGCACCACCAATGATGCCGATGGACGCAGCCTGCTCCCCCGTGAAACCCAGCGCAACCGCCAGGATAAACGCCATGTACACGCCCAGCTGGGCTGCCGCGCCCAGCAGCAGGGACTTTGGATTGGCCAGCAGCGGGCCGAAGTCCGTCATGGCGCCGACGCCCAGGAAGATCAGCGACGGATAGACGCCCGCCTTGACACCGATGTAGAAGATGTCCAGCAGGCCGCCCTCTGCCATGATGTGACCGTAGCTGTGGTAATATGGGCCGCCTTCCTCAAGGAACGCATCCCACAGCTCCAGGTGGTACATATTGCCGCCGGGCAGGTTGGTGAGCAGGCAGCCGAAGGCGATGCCCACCAGCAGCAGCGGCTCGAACTTCTTGACGATGCCCAGATACAGCAGGACGCAGGCGATGAGGATCATCACGATCTGCTTCCAGTCGGAGCCCGCCAGATAGAAGCCGGACGTTTCCCAAAGAATTTTCAGGGTTTCCAGGAGGTTCATGGGGAGCCTCCTTTATGCCAGAACGAACAGAGGCGTGCCCGTCTCTACCACGGCCCCCTTGCTGGTGACAATCTGGGCGATGGTGCCGTCGTGGGGCGCGACGATCTCGTTTTCCATCTTCATGGCCTCGAGAACCAGCAGGAGCTGGCCCTTCTTGACGGCGGCGCCCTGCGTCACCTCGATGCGCAGGATGTTGCCGGGCATCGGCGCGGCAATGGTCTCGCCGGCGGCCGTAACGGCCGGAGCTGCCGCAGCTGCCGGGGCCGCTGCGGGTGCGGCGGCCGGGGCTGCCGCGGGCGCCGGAGCGGCGGCGGGGGCGGCAGCGGGCGCGGGCGCGTAAGCCGCATACTCGTCCACCAGCATGGCCTGGCCGGCCTCCACCTCGACCTCGTACGTCTTGCCGTTGAGTGTCACTTTATATTTCATCTTACTTGACCTCCTTGATGGACTTGAAGCGGAGCTCGTTGAGGGGCCGGTTCATCTTGTTGGCCACGATGGCCATGATCATCGCCGCTTCCTTGTCCGAAACGGTGTAGAGCTTGATCTCTCCGGCGCTGCCGGGCGCCACCGGCGCCGCCGGGGCGGCCGGGGCAGCCGCGGCCGCAGGGGCAGCCGCTTCGGCGTCCTTCTTCTTGCCCTTTTTCATGACGGCCGCCATGATCTGGATGACGAACATCAGCAGGATCAGCCCCAGGAACACGATCGCAAAGCCCAGGAAGGAGTAGGCGATTGCCTGAGATACAGTAATGTTCATGGCACGCCTCCTTATGCCTCTTCGATGGTGTAGACCGCCTTGTTCTCCTCGGCTTCCTGACGCTTCTCGAAGAACTTCTCCGCCAGCTGCGGGAAGGCGATGTAGCTGAGCACATCCTCGTCGCAGCGGGCCGTGTCGCCCAGCTCGGCCTTCGTCTTTTCAAACATCGGCTCCAGGGTGTCGGCGTAGCGGCCCTCCAGGGGCTTCTCATCGCCCAGAACCTTCTTGAGGACGTCGGGATCGATGGGCGCGGGAGTCTTGCCGTATTCGCCGCGGCAGTAGGCGACGATCTCCTTGGAGACGTTCTTGTACCGCTCGCCGGCCAGGACGTTCTGCACGGCCTGGACGCCGACCATCTGGGACGTGGGGGTGACGAGCGGCGGATAGCCCAGATCCTTGCGGACCTTCGGCGTCTCCACCAGAGCCTCGTCGAAGCGGTCCAGGGCGTTCATCATCTTCAACTGGCTCAGCAGGTTGGAGAGCATGCCGCCGGGGACCTGATACGTCAGGCACTGGGTGTCGGTCGTCAGGGACTTGGGCATCAGCGTGCCGTCGGCGATGTATCCGTCGCGGATGGGCTTGAAGAAGTCGGCGATGTCCTTGAGGACGGCGTCGTCGGTTGTAACCTCATAGCCCAGCTGCTTCAGGGCGTACGCCATGGTCTCGGTGGCCGGCTGGGACGTGCCGCCGGAGAACGGGGAGATGGCGGTGTCGACGATGTCGACGCCGGCCTCCACGGCCTTCAGGTACGTCATGAAGGCCAGGCCCGTGGTGGAGTGCGTGTGCAGGTC
This sequence comes from uncultured Oscillospiraceae bacterium, assembly GCA_904395865.1. GTDB lineage: Bacteria > Bacillota > Clostridia > Oscillospirales > Oscillospiraceae > Avoscillospira_A. The sequence goes on along the minus strand of CAJFNY010000098.1, from coordinate 1,077 downwards.
CACCGGCAGGTCCACGGCGTCCTTGATGGCGGAGACGAGGTCGTACGCCTCCTTGGGGCCCATGATGCCGGCCATGTCCTTGATGCAGATGGAGCCGACGCCCATCTCCTTGAGCTCCTTGACCATCTTCACGTAGTTCTCCAGGGTGTGGACCGGGGAGGTGGTGTAGGAGATGGTGCCGGAGGCCAGGGCGCCCCACTTGATGGTCTCCTCGATGGCGACCTTCATGTTGGTGACGTCGTTGAGGGCGTCGAAGATGCGGATGATGTCGATGCCGTCCTTGACGGAGTACTCGACGAACTTGCGCACCACATCGTCGGGATAGTGCTTGTAGCCGAGGATGTTCTGTCCGCGCAGGAGCATCTGCAGCTTGGAGTTGGGCAGCTTCTTGCGCAGCTTCTTCAGCCGCTCCCAGGGGTCCTCATTCAGGTAGCGGAGGCAGACGTCGAACGTGGCGCCGCCCCAGCACTCCACCGCGTAGTAGCCGGCCTTGTCGATCTTGTCGAGGATGGGCTCGTAGACGTCGTAGGGCAGGCGGGTGGCGATCAGAGACTGGTTTGCATCCCGCAGAACCGTCTCCACAAACTGGACTTTCTTCATGGATACACCTCCGATTATGAAACATGGCTCCGCGGCCATGTCGGTTCTCTTTCTCCTATGGCCGGCACGGAAAGCAGGCATGCTGTGAAGGGGACTCCACAGCATGCCTGTGTGATTCGCCAGCTATGGACTGCAGCGAGTATCAGTTGAGAAGGCTCAGACCTTCGGGCCGGCGCTGACGAGAGCCTTGCCGGCGTCGTTGCCGGTGTACTTCACGAAGTTCTTCACGAAGCGGCCGGCCAGATCCTTGGCCTTGGCATCCCACTCCGCCGGGTCGGCGTAGGTGTTGCGGGGATCGAGGATGTTGGTGTCGACGCCGGGCAGCTCGGTGGGCACAGCCAGGTTGAAGTAGGGGATGGTCTTCGTCTCGGCCTTCAGGATGGAGCCGTCGAGGATGGCGTCGATGATGCCGCGGGTATCCTTGATGGAGATGCGCTTGCCGGTGCCGTTCCAGCCGGTGTTGACCAGGTAGGCCTT
>CAJFNY010000097.1 GCA_904395865.1 uncultured Oscillospiraceae bacterium | reverse complement strand
GTGCCGCCGGTCAGGATGGCGATGTCCTTGAGCATCTCCTTGCGGCGGTCGCCGAAGCCGGGGGCCTTGACGCACACGCAGTTGAAGCTGCCGCGCAGACGGTTCACCAGCAGCGTGGACAGAGCGTCGCCCTCCACGTCCTCGGCGATGATGACCATCTTCTTGCCGGCCTGGACGATCTTCTCCAGGATGGGCAGGATCTCCTGGATGGAGGAGATCTTCTTGTCAGTGATGAGGATATACGGATCGTCGACGACGGCCTCCATCTTCTCGGTGTCCGTGACCATATACGGGGAGATATAGCCGCGGTCGAACTGCATGCCTTCCACGACCTCCAGGCCGGTCTCGGCGGTCTTGGACTCCTCGATGGTGATGACGCCGGAGGACGTGACCTTCTCCATGGCCTCGGCGATCAGCTTGCCGATCTCCTCGTCGCCGGAGGAAACGGTGCCGACGCGGGCGATGTCGTCGCTGCCCTTGATGACCTCGGAGTTGGCCTTGATGGCCTCCACCGCGGTGGCGACGGCCTTGTCGATGCCCTTGCGCATGACCATCGGGTTGGCGCCGGCGGTCACGTTCTTCAGGCCCTCGTGGACCATGGCCTGGGCCAGGACGGTGGCGGTGGTGGTGCCGTCGCCGGCCACGTCGTTCGTCTTGGTGGCCACCTCGCGCACCAGCTGCGCGCCCATGTTCTCAAACGCGTCGTCCAGCTCCACATCCTTGGCGATGGTGACACCGTCGTTCGTCACCATGGGAGAACCGAACTTCTTGGCCAGCACCACGTTGCGGCCCTTGGGGCCCAGGGTGACCTTTACCGTATTCGCCAGCTGATCGATGCCGGACAGCAGCGCCTTCCGGGCATCCTCGCCGTAAACAATTTGCTTCGCCATAACTGTGTTTCCCTCCTAGAATTAGTCCTCGACGATGGCCAGAATGTCCGACTGCTTCACGAGCGTGTAGTCCTGGTCGTCGATCTTCACTTCGGTGCCGCTGTACTTGGCGGAGACCACCTTCATGCCCGGCTTGACGGTCATCTTGACCTCCACGCCGTCCACCATACCGCCGGGGCCCACGGCCACAACCTCGGAGAACGCGGACTTCTCCTTCGTGGCGGTGGAGATGATGATGCCCGACTTGGTGGTCTCAACAGCCTCAATGGGCTTGAGCAGGACGCGGTCAGCAAGCGGAGTCAGTTTCATGATGGGATTACCTCCTGTGATAGTTTCAATGATGGGCCGCAGGGCCCGTCATGGGTCTACTTCTGTCACCGTTTAGCACTCACTTGTCCGGAGTGCTAACATGTATTATAATAAAGCAAGGTACGCATTTCTGCAAGAGGAATTTTCCATGAAAATCCCGGATAAGTCCGCTTATTTTTGTCTGCTTTGAAAATCTCATCCAATTATCTGACGTTCTCTCGTTATTCCGCCTCCATGCGCCCGTTTGCTCAGCCTTCACCCCAGCTGAGCCCCCGCGGATAGAAGAAGCGGAGCTTCTCGTCGGCGATGCGGAAGGTGACGTCGCTCCGGTGCAGCAGCTCCCCGTCCAGATTGACGGCCGTGGACCCGTCCGCACGGATGCGCACGCTGCGGCAGCGGCGGTGGGTGATGTACTGGGGATACTGGCGGTACTGGCCGCTGCGGTACTTGCCGATGACCCGGGCCACGGTCAGCCGCGAGACGGGTGCCACCAGCAGCACCTCCAGCAGCCCGTCGTCGGGCCGGGCCTCGGGCACCGGGTGGAAGCTGCCGCCGTACCAGCTGCCGTTGGCCACGTAGACCATGGTGCGCTCGCCGGAGAACGTCTCGCCGTCGTCGAACGTGACCTCCAGCGGCTGGTGGACGCCGCGGATGGTGTTGACCAGCGCGGAGATCACGTAGGCTCCCCTGCCGGTGACGAGCGGCAGGCGCTTGTACCGCGCGATCTCGGTGCCGATGCGCGCGTCGAAGCCCACGGAGCAGACGTTCAGCGCCACGCAGTCGTCCCCGACGCAGACCAGGTCGAAGGCCGCCTCGTCCCCCTCCGCCAGCCGCCGCAGGTCAGAGAAGGCTGCCGGGTCGGAGAACGTCTTGATGAAGTCGTTGCCGGAGCCGCCGGGAAAATGCGTCACCGCGGCGTTGGGAAAGCCCACGGCGCCGTTGACCACCTCGTTGAGCGTCCCGTCGCCGCCGCAGGCGTACAGCCGCACGTCGCCGCCGGCGGCGCAGGCGGCACGGGCCATGTCCCGGATCTGGCCGGGGGCATGGGAAACCTGCAGCTCCCAGTCATTCCGGCCGGAAAAGACGGCCCGGACGGCGGCCTCGTACCGGGCCGTCTGGTCGGTCTTGCCGGCCGCGGAATTGACGAAAAACACGTGCCTCATCGCCGGACCGCCTCTCCCAGAAACTGATAGAAGTTGCACTGGATCATGCCGTTGTACAGCTTGCGCCGCTTGTCGGCCCGGCGGCCGAAGTACCGCTCGAACTCCGGCTCGGCGCTGAGGAATCCCAGCTTCCAGGCCGGCAGCTCCCGCAGGTGGCGGCCCAGCCGCTCCGTCAGCTGCTGGGCCTGGCGGCGCTCCATCATCCGCTCGCCGTACGGCGGGTTGGAGACGAGCGTGCCCGGCTCTGCCGGCAGCGCCAGCCGGCAGGCGTCGGCCGCGGAGAAGCGGATCAGCCGGTCCACGCCGGCCTTCCGCGCGTTGGCCTCGGCCAGCGCCACGCAGGCGGGGTCCACGTCGCTGGCCAGGATGCGGTATTCGCCGCGGAACTCCAGGGCCCTGGCGGCCTCCCGCTCCCGCTGCCAGACGGCCGGCGGCACGGCCGGCCACGATTCGGCCGCAAACTGCCGCCGCAGGCCCGGCGCCTGATTCCGCGCGGCCAGGGCCGCCTCGATGGCGATGGTGCCGGAGCCGCAGAAGGGGTCGGCAAAAATCCCCTTCCCCCGGTAGCGCGCCAGGGTCACAAGGCCGGCGGCCAGCGTCTCCCGCAGCGGCGCCTCGTTGCCCACGGCCCGGTAGCCCCGCTTGTGGAGGCCGGCGCCGGAGGTGTCCAGGAAAATCTCGGCCGTGTCGTGCCGGATGGCGAACTGCAGCTGGTACAGCGCCCCCGTCTCCGGCAGCCACTGGAGGCCGTACTTCCGGCCCAGCCGGCCGGCGGCCGCCTTCTTGATGATGGCCTGGCAGTCGGGCACCGAGTGGAGCGCCGAGTCCAGGCTGTGGCCCTTCACCGGGAAGCGGCCGTCCCGCGGGATCCAGTCCTCCAGCGGCAGGGCCGAGACGCCCTGGAACAGCGCCTCAAAGCTGGCCGCCGGGAACCGGCCCAGGCACAGCAGAACCCGCTCGCCGGTGCGCAGCCGCAGGTTGGCCCGGGCCAGCAGCTCCGGCCCGCCGGAAAACCAGACGCGGCCGTTCTCCACCCGGACGTCCCGGGCCTCCATCCGCCGCAGCTCCTCCCCCGCCAGCCCCTCCACGCCGAACAGGCAGGGGACGCAGAATGTCCACTCTCCCACGGAAATCCTCCTTTTCTGCCGGCGGGCATCGCCCGTCGGCCCCATTCCGGGTCATTTTACCACAAATTTCGTCCAAATACCAGAGGCAGCAGAATTTTACGGAAACTCCCCGGACATTTTCGCATTTCCCCGTTGGCAAACGACATAAAATCGAGTATAGTACAGGTACAGGCGGCCTTCCGCGCCGCCGGGAAGGAGGAATTCCATGACCGCTTTCGCATACATCTGGCTGGCTGTGGCCATCGTGATGGGCATCGTCGAGGGCGCCACGTACGCTCTGGTGTCCGCCTGGTTCGCCGGCGGCGCCGTGGCCGCGTTCATCGCCGCGCTGCTGGGCGCCGGCTTCCCGGTGCAGCTGCTGGTGTTCGTGGCGGTGTCCGCGGTGCTGCTGGCCTGCCTGCGGCCGCTGGCGAAGCGCCGGGCCCGGGTCCGTCCGGCCCGCACCAACGCCGACCGGATCCTCGGCATGGTCGGCATCGTCACGGAGCCCATCGACAACGTGGCCGCCACCGGCGCCGTGAAGGTGTCCGGCGTGGAGTGGTCCGCCCGCTCCCGGGACGGCAGCCCCATCGCCGCCGGCACGCAGGTGCAGATCCTGGCCATCCACGGCGTCAAGGTGGAGGTGCAGCCGGCCGCTGCGCCGGCCGCCGAATAATCGTCTGAGAAAGGAAAGAGAGGAGAAGCGTTATGGATATCGCCGTCTACGTGGCCATTGCCATCCTGGCCATCGCCATCCTGATTCTCATCATCCGCAACGTCTATATCGTCCAGCAGTCCCAGGCCTACGTCATCGAGCGTCTGGGCGCCTTCGCAGCCGTCTGGGAGGTGGGCCTGCACTTCAAGGTCCCGTTCATCGAGCGGGTCGCCAAGAAGGTCAGCCTCAAGGAGCAGGTCCTGGACTACCCGCCCCAGCCGGTCATCACCAAGGACAACGTCACCATGCAGATCGACACGGTGCTCTACTTCCAGATCACCGACCCGAAGCTCTACACGTACGGCGTCGAGCACCCCATGAGCGCCATTGAGAACCTGACCGCCACCACCCTGCGCAACATCATCGGCGACCTGGAGCTGGACCAGACGCTGACGAGCCGCGACGTCATCAACACGAAGATGCGCGCCATCCTCGACGAGGCCACCGACCCGTGGGGCATCAAGGTCAACCGGGTGGAGCTGAAGAACATCCT
>CAJFNY010000096.1 GCA_904395865.1 uncultured Oscillospiraceae bacterium | reverse complement strand
GTGGTCCGGGTCTACATCGCCCAGAAGCGGAAGATCTCCGTGGGCGACAAGATGGCCGGCCGCCACGGCAACAAGGGCGTCGTCTCCCGGGTGCTGCCGGAGGAGGATATGCCGTTCCTGCCGGATGGCCGCCCGCTGGACATCGTCCTGAACCCCCTGGGCGTGCCGTCCCGCATGAACATCGGCCAGGTCCTGGAGGTCCACCTGGGCTACGCTGCCAAGACGCTGGGCTGGAAGATTGCCACGCCCATTTTCGACGGCGCCACCGAGGAGGACATCCTCAACACCCTGGAGCTGGCCGGCCTGCCCAGAGACGGCAAGAGCGTCCTGTACGACGGCCGCACCGGCGAGCCCTTCGACAACCGTGTCACCGTCGGCTACGTCTACTTCCTCAAGCTCCACCACCTGGTGGATGACAAGATTCACGCCCGGTCCACCGGCCCGTACTCCCTGGTGACGCAGCAGCCCCTGGGCGGCAAGGCCCAGTTCGGCGGCCAGCGCTTCGGCGAGATGGAGGTCTGGGCACTGGAGGCGTACGGCGCAGCGTATACGCTGCAGGAGATCCTGACGGTCAAGTCCGACGACGTGACCGGCCGCGTCAAGACGTACGAGGCCATCGTCAAGGGCCACAACGTGCCGCGGCCCGGCGTGCCAGAGTCGTTCAAGGTGCTGGTCAAGGAGCTGCAGTCCCTGTGCCTGGACATCCGCGTGCTGGATGAGGAAGGCAACGAGATCGAGCTCAAGGACGACGAGGACGACGATCTGCCGTACGGCGGCCACGAGACGTACGTGGCCGATGAGCGGGAAGCCACCGGCGCCGGCTACGAGGTGGCCGACGCGGAGGATGCGCTTGGGGCTGGCCAGTCCATGTCCGGCCTGTTTGAGACGGCGGATGCGCCCGAGGAGCAGCCCGAGGGAGATTCGGATTTCGATGCCGTGGAGTTCGACGATGACCCCCTGGGGCTTGGCGATGCACCGGTGGACTTCGACGACGGGGACGACCAGTAAAGGAGGAATGCTGCAATGAGCTACGCAACGTTTGACGCCATTAAAATCGGCATTGCCTCGCCGGATCAGATCCGGGAATGGTCCTACGGCGAGGTCAAGAAGCCGGAGACCATCAACTATCGTACGCTGAAGCCCGAGCGGGACGGCCTGTTCTGCGAGAAGATCTTCGGCCCAACGAAGGACTGGGAGTGCCACTGCGGCAAGTACAAGAAGATCCGCTACAAGGGCAAGATCTGCGACCGCTGCGGCGTGGAGGTCACGCGCAGCAAGGTCCGCCGGGAGCGCATGGGTCACATTGAGCTGGCCGCGCCGGCGTCCCACATCTGGTATTTCAAGGGCATTCCCTCCCGCATGGGCCTGCTGCTGGACATCAGCCCGCGGATCCTGGAGAAGGTGCTGTACTTTGCGGCGTATATCGTCACCGATCCCGGCGACTGCCCGCTGACGAAGAACCAGATCCTCAGCGAGAAGGAATACCGCGACATGCGCGAGAAGTACGAGGACGACTTCCGCGCCGGCATGGGCGCCGAGGCCGTCAAGGAGCTGCTGGCGCAGCTGGATCTGGACCAGCTGTCCGAGCAGCTGCGCAGCGAGCTGAAGAACGCCTCGGGCCAGAAGAAGCTGCGGATCATCAAGCGGCTGGAGGTGGTGGAGGCCTTCCGCCAGTCGCACAACGATCCCACATGGATGATCATGGACGTGCTGCCGGTGATCCCGCCGGAGCTGCGCCCCATGGTCCAGCTGGACGGCGGCCGCTTCGCCACGTCCGACCTGAACGATCTGTACCGCCGGGTCATCAACCGGAACAACCGCCTCAAGCGCCTGATCCAGCTGAACGCCCCGGACATCATCATCCGCAATGAGAAGCGGATGCTCCAGGAGGCCGTCGACGCCCTGATCGACAACGGCCGCCGCGGCCGTGCCGTCACCGGCGCCAACAACCGCGCCCTGAAGTCCCTGTCCGATATGCTGAAGGGAAAACAGGGCCGGTTCCGTCAGAACCTGCTGGGTAAGCGTGTGGATTACTCCGGCCGTTCCGTTATCGTGGTGGGACCGGAGTTAAAAATCTACCAGTGCGGTTTGCCCAAGGAGATGGCCATTGAGCTGTTCAAGCCCTTTGTCATGAAGGAACTGGTGGGCCGGGGTATTGCCCACAATATTAAGAGCGCCAAGAAGATGGTGGAGCGCCTTCAGTCGGAGGTGTTCGACGTGCTGGAGGACGTGATCAAGGAGCATCCGGTGATGCTGAACCGGGCCCCTACCCTGCACCGCCTGGGCATTCAGGCCTT